>NZ_JBSFTC010000029.1:0-71490 GCF_053590415.1 Nonomuraea sp. NPDC003201 | reverse complement strand
GCGAGGGCCCGGCCCGGCCGGGCCCTCGCCCCCGATCCTGGGTCCGGCCGCGCCGTTCCCTCGCCCCCGATCCTGGGTCCGGCTGCGCCGGGCCCTCGCCCCCCGGCCTCCGAGCAGCCTGCGTCCCGCGTCCGTCGCGCGGGCGCCGCACCCCCTGGAGCGCACGCATGGACGACCTCTCGCGCCGCGGCTTCCTCTTCGCCGCGACCCTCGCTTTCACCCTGCCCGTCTCCCCCGCCTCCGCCTCAGGTCATCCGGGCGCTGGGTGGTTCGCGCGGCCGCGCCGGGCCGTGCGGCCGATGGTGCGCTGGTGGTGGCCCGACGCCCACGTCGATCCCGCCGAGATCCGGCGGGAGGTGGACGTGCTCGCCGACGCCGGGTTCGGCGGGGCGGAGATCGCGGCGGTGCACCACAGCATCCGCGACAAGTCCCTGCTGGACCCGGCCCGGCACGGCTGGGGCACCCCCGCCTGGAACGCCGCCGTCGAGGCCGCGCTCGACCAGGCGGCCCGGCGCGGCCTGACCATCGACCTCACCATCGGCCCGTCCTGGCCGGCCGCCGTCCCCACGATCACGCCGGAGCACCCGGCCGCGGTCAAGGAGCTGGCGCACGGCTCGGTCGCCGTGGCCGGTGGCGCCACGTACGCGGGCGAGGTGCCGCCGCCCGCCGTCGCCGGGCATCCCGCGCGTACGCTGCTGCTGGTCCAGGCGGCCCGGCTCGACCCCGCGAACTCCACCCGCAAGGAGACCGGCCTCGACCCCGCCTCGGTGGTACGGGTGCCCGTCAGCGACGGTGGCGTCGACTGGACGGCGCCCGCCGAGGGCGAGTGGGTGCTGATCGCGTACTGGGAGCGGGGCTCGGGCCAGCGTCCCGAGTCCGGCCCGCACACCGTGCCCGAGGCGTACGTCGTGGACCACTTCAGCCGGGCGGGCACCCGCGCTGTGATCGACTACTGGGAGTCCACGCTGCTCACGCCCGCCGTGCGGAGGCTGCTGAAGCGGGCGGGCGGTGCGCTGTTCGAGGACTCCATCGAGATCGAGAGCGACGCGCTGCCGTGGACGCCGGGGCTGCTCGCGGAGTTCGAGCGGCGGCGAGGGTACTCGCTCGTGCCGTACCTGCCGGTGGTGGTGCTGGCGGACGAGGACCCGGTCTTCGCCTACGACGCCGTGCTGACCAGGCATGCCCGCAAGGACTACTGGGACACGGTCTCCGAGCTGTTCAACGAGCACCACTTCGGGATGCTGCGCAACTGGGCGCATTCGATCGGCCTGGAGCTGCGGGCGCAGCCGTACGGGCTGCAGACCGACGCCATCGCCGCCGCGGCCGTTCTGGACGTGGCCGAGGGTGAGTCGCTCGGCTTCAAGAACCTCGACGACTATCGCTGCCTGGCCGGGGGCCGGGACCTGGCGGGGCGCGAGGTGCTGTCGTGCGAGGCGGGGGCGTACGCGGGCGGGGCGTACACGACGACCTGGACGAAGCTGCTGCGTACGGTGGGGGGCGCGTACGCGGCGGGGCTCAACCAGACCGTCCTGCACGGTTTCTCCTACGCCACGGCGCCGGGCGCGGCCTGGCCCGGCTTCGCCGCCTTCACCCCTTACTCCGGAACGGTCGGCTACGCAGAGTCCTGGGGCCCCCGCCAGCCGACCTGGCGCCACATCGCCGACATTTCCGGATATTTCGCGAGAATCCACCAGATCATGCGAGAAGGTGCGCCACGTGCTGATGTGGCGGTGCTGCGGCAGACCGGCTACACCAAGACCGGCATCGGCGCCGCCTGGTTCACCGCGAGCGGCGTCCCCACCGGGTGGACCCACCAGTTCATCAGCGCACCCCTGCTCGACCTGCCGTCCGCCCGCGTCTCGGGCCGCCGGCTGGCGCCTTCCGGGCCCGCCTACAAGGCGCTGTTCGTGGAGGGCGACCGCTTCTACGCCTCCGAGTGCACGATGACGGTCGCGGTGGCGCGGCGGCTGCTGTCGTACGCGCGGGCCGGGCTGCCCGTCGTACTCCTCGGCGCGTGGCGGTCCGCCTCGGTGCCGGGGGTGGCCGCGGAGGGGGAGAACGAGCGGCTTCGAGCGGTTCTGACCGACCTGCTGGCCGAGCCGTCCGTCCGGCTGGTCGCGGACCAGTCGGAGGTCCCGGTCGCGCTCGCCACCCTCGGCGTACGTCCCGACATGCGCTACGCCACCGCCTCCACCCTCCTCGCAGCCCGCCGGGTGGCCGGCGACGTGGACTACTACTACCTCTGCAACGGCAAGCACACCGAGAACCCGAAGCCTCCGGTGGCGCCCATCGACCACGACGTCACGCTGGCGCGCACGGCCCGCGACGGCGTCCCGTACCTCCTGAACCCATGGACCGGCCGCGCCGAGCGCCTGGCGCTCTACACGACCGACACCGACGGGATCCGGCTACGGGTGAAGCTACGCCCCGGCGAGTCGACGATTCTGGCCATCGGCCGCCCCGGCCTCTTCGGCACCGGCCCGATGCGGGGACCTCACGCCGTGGCCACCGACGCCGACCTGGTGAGATACGACCAGGGCACACTGGTGGTGCGCGCCTCCCGCGCCGGAACCTACACCACCACGCTCTCCGACGGCCGAACCGTCACCACCGTGATCGGCCCGGTCCCCGAGCCGGTGCCCCTGCCGTCGTGGCGTTTGGACGTCGAGGATTGGCGTCCGGAGGGCACAACCACGCACCGGCTCACGCTCGACGGGCTCACCCCCTGGTCGGACATCCCCGAGCTGACCGACACGTCCGGCATCGGCGTCTACACCGCCGATGTGCGGCTGGAGAGCGGGGCGTACCTGGAACTCGGCACGGTGACCGACACCTGCCGCATCCTCGCCGACGGCCGCCGCCTGGACCCCGTGAACCAGCTCAACCCGGTCGTGGACCTGGGACGGGGCGTCCGCACACTACAGGTGGAAGTGGCCACACCTCTCGGCAACCGACTCAGGGTGACGGACCCTACGGTCTACGGCGGCCTGACCCGCCAGCCCTACGGCCTCCTCGGCCCGGTCCGGCTCGTCCCGTACGTCGAGGCCCACCTGCGTCCGAACTCCGAACCATGAGCATCATGCCAATGAGCATGCGCCGGCTCCGCTCTCGGTTGGCGATCGTGCCCATCACCGAGCAACCGACCGATCTGACGTTCAGCAGAGCTCACCTCCGCCCTGCCCGCATTTCGCCAGAACGGGCCCCTTTCGCGCCCGAGCCACCGGCACCTATCCACATCCCGCGGGAGAAACACACCGGACGCCGGGAGAAACAACCACACCCAAGCACGAAGCGATGACCTGCACGAACTCCAATGGTGTGGCACTGTGCTCACCGTCAGACCTTGCACCACCCACTGGTGCGAGATTGCCCTTCCCACCTTCGCAAAGGCAGGAATGCGGTGAACATAGAGGCACAGATCCTCACTTTGATAACGCGTATCCGGGCGCTCGAGGAGAGCATGCAGCCCGGAGACGACAGCTCCAAGACGATCAGCGCTGCCCTGGTGCTGGCGGAACTCGCCGACATCCGGGCCGAGATGAGACAAGACCTCGCGGCCCTCGGTGACGAACTCGCCGGCCTTCGCCGCCATATGAACGACCGCTTCGCCACCATCCAGTCCGAGCTGCTGCACAGGCTCGGCGGGCTCCCACCCGAAGTGATCAACTAGCGACCCAGGAGGCAATCCGATCACGGGACGACAAAACAGCCCTGTCTGAGACTGCCGGGTCTCAGACAGGGCCGCCTTCTGAGACAGGCCCTGGGCGGTGGCAAGGCAGGCAGCTGGGAGCGGTGGTACAGGGAGAACATCCCGCTGGCCGAGCGCGGAAAGAACGCGGCTTGGGGCAGAAGGACTTTGCGGCGATCATGGATGTGAGTGTTGCCAGGGCTTCTCAAAATCGAGCGTGGCGAGGTGGGGTCTCTCGATGTCATCGCTCGCTACGCAGCCTGACGCCTCTTCGATCACCCATCGCCCAACGGAAAAGTTCTGCTGAGTTCAGGGCGTGGACGAGGGCTCGGGGGTGCCGTTGGGCCACAGGCAGGTAGAGGTGGAGCTCAGGGAAAGCACGTCGCCCTCCGTCCAACCGATGGTGATGAAGAAGTCGTCGGGGCGGGAGCGCCCGTAGAGTTGCAGGCCGTTGTCGGACTGGGCCTCGATGTGGTGGCCTTGGCTCTGCCAGTACGCCTTCACCTCGACGATCACCTTCTTGAGCGAGTCCTTGGGCAGCCCGCGCAGGTAGTACGTGCGATTGATGATGAGCCGATCTTCGGAGCCTCCGTCGACCGGGTCGAGGCACAGGCTGTCGTTGAGACTGGGCTGGTGCAGCTCCAGTTCGGGCTTGGGATGCATGATGGCGACGGTCCCGTTGATGAGCTGCTCAATGCGGGCCAGTGCTTGTGCCTTGGTGATCGTCGGCTTGTCGGCCGAGGCGTTCATCGCTCCTCCTAGAGCTCCACCGGGCGCGCATCCTGCGACGAGAACCGCGGCTGCGGTGATCAACCTGACGGAGCGGAACATCTAGTCTCCTGGCGGGGTCGGCGACGGCTGCGGACTGGGCGACGGCGGGGACACGGGCTCAGGAGAAGGACGTGCCGGAGGTGGCGACGGTGTCGGCAAGGGTGTTGGAGTCGGCACCTGCTTCGGCGTCGGCAGCTTCGTCACCTGGTCATATCGACCAGCGATGATGAATCCCATGTTCCTCAGCGAGACCGACTCATCGTTCCAGTAACCGGAGTGTGTCCCGATGTCATACCCAGTAAAAGCCAGGAAGCCCGAAACTGGCGTAGGGCTGACAACGAAACGCCGAGCGCCGAAGGCGATGTTGCTGGGGTCGGTGCCGAAGGGGCCTGGGCCGTTCGGGAGGGCGGGTTGCAGCACGCCCGAGATGGGGTGCCGTCCACCGCTCAACGGAAGATGCCCCAGGTCGGCCACCGGGTCCTGCGGCGACTCCCCCACCCACACCTGCTTGACCCCCAGATCGCCCGCCTGCATTGCCATCGTCCCCGGACTGCCCACGAGGATGAGCTGATCGGCGAACGTCCCCTTCCGCGTCTGGGCGGCGATGCCGGTTACCACGCTGCCGTAGCTGTGGCCCAGGACGGTGAACCGGGGTGTGCCGGCCGCCTGGTGGGTGGCGTGCAGGCCGTCCAGGAAACCGGCCAGCGGGCCGGCTCCGGCCTGGGCGAGATGGGGTGAGGCGACGGAGGTGTCCGCCCGGAGGATCCCGGCGTCGAGTTGCGGGGCCGTGTAGCCGAGCCAGAGGATCGAGGCGGTCTTCGTGTGGGGGGCCGAACGGCTCGCCTGGTCCCAGAGGGTTCCGGCGCGGGCCACGTCGGCGCCGATCCCCTCCAGGGTGCTGCCCGTGCCCGGCACGGAGGTGACCACTGAGTCGGCCGTGTCGGGGTCGCCGAAGGAGATGGCGGCCTTGCCGAGCCCGCCCAGTTCGAGGGCGAGCAGGAACGCGGGCGGGCGGCCGTTGACCCCGCCCAGGGCCAGGCTCTTGGTGACGGCTTCGATCTGCCGCTGCTGCCTCTCCAGCTCCTCGATCTCGCGGCGCGTGCTCATCCTCCGCCACGCGTCCGCCATGATGATCCCCTTCGCCAGGGATTCGTCCAGGACCCGGAGCTCCGCCAGCCGCTTGGCGATGGCGTCCTCGCGCATGGCGAGGTAGGCCCGGTTCGCCCTGTCGCGGGTGGCGGCGGGCACGCCGTTGAGCGAGCCGACCAGTTGCGGCGCGGTGTCGATGAGCCGCCGGCGGGCGGCCGGGTCGAGCAGCTGCCACCAGGCGCTGACCCTGGCGGCGAGGGTGGGGTCCTTGCCGGTGTTCTGGGCCGCCACGACCTTCTCCAGCGCCGAGGTGTCGCCGGCCGCGGCGGCGGAGAGGGCGTCGCCGATGGTGCCCGGGGCGGGGGCGGACCCGCCGAACAGCCCGAAGCCGAGCACGGCCGCGGTGGCCGCTTCTCCATCGGGGCGACGCTGGAGCAGGGTCAGCCGTCTGCGCAGGTCGACGACCTGTCCGGCGGCCCAGGCGCCCACGTCCCCGACCTGCTGGGCGGGCGTGGCGCTGACGCCCGCGGAGCTCAGCGCCGCCGATAGCAGGCCTCCCGCGGCGGGGAGTGCGTGACCGGCGCGCTCCAGGTCCGCCACCATGCGGGTCATCGCCTCCACGTCCATCCCGGCGTAGCCGCCGCGTGCGGACGGGGCGGCGGGGAGCGGGGTGGACAGCGACGGCGGGGCGGCGTGCCCGCCGAGGACGCGGATGCGGTCGGCGATCTGCCCGGCCGCGGTCTCGAACGCACGCTGCAGCCGCACCCGCTGGTCCCCCATGACCTGGGTGAAGGGGCCGGCGCCGCCGCCGACCCAGGCGTGTGCCGCCATGTAACGCATGCCGGAGTCGAGCGCGCCGACGTGATCGCCGGCTAGCCGCACCACCCGAGCCAGAGCCTCCTCCAACTCTGCCGTGTCACCTGCCACAGCCTTGTACGGTGACACAGTCGTCACCGTACGGAGGCACGCCATAACTAGCCGTTATCGGCGGCCACCACTGAGCGGCCGAGCATGATAAGGCGCAGTTACTGGGCCAATCTTTCCTCCAGAATGCCACCCCGGCTCGTTCACCTGCGGGAGCGCTACCGTGCTTGCCCCTCAAGAAGGTTGTGCCACAGGTGCTTCACCTCCGCGTCCCGCAGCCACGGGCTCTCGCTGACCCGGTCTCCCTTGGACGACCTCTCCGTTCGGCGGATATGGCCGAGGCCGCCCGCCACGCAGAGCTCGTACACCGTCGGCAGGCATTCGCACGTGTGGCAGCGGACCCTGACGGACTTGCATCTGGTCATCGGGCTGGACCAGTCGATGGCCACGTACGCCTCTTTCAGAGGCTTCATATGCGGGCCGTGAAATTCCTCCATCGTCATGCCGACCTCCAGGGCCGATCGTGATGTCCAGTTCCCGGCGAACGGGATTCCGGGCAGGGGTGGGCGACGTGCCGGTTCGGGCAGCAGATCACGCCGATCGTGACGAACCGGCCGCCCTCCAGCCACTCGCCCCACTGCACGTCCACACCTCGGGGAGCAGATCGAGGGCGATCTCCAGCCGGTCCTCAAGAGGCACCCGTTCGGGCGGCAGAAGCGCCTTGCGTACCTTCGCGTATTCGCCTGCCATCCAGTCCGCCGCCTGCTCGACCTCGTGGAACGTCGCCGCGATGCGCGATGCGGGCTTGGCCAGCCAGTCGCCGGTCCGCACCGGCGGCAGCATCGAAGAAGGGAACTCGGGCGAGCTCGGACGGCGCTCGGCCTCGTCGGCTCGATCCGCTCCGGCGCCGATCCAGTGGCAGGCGTGCCAGTGCATGGCGAGGCGCTCCCGTACGATTCTGGGAGGCGGCGGCCCCTGTTTGCTTCCATCAAGCAGGAACCGCCGTCCTCGGGGATGCCTAGATGGCGGCCATCCCGGCCGCGCGAAGCTCGTCACCAGTGAACCGGAGGGTCCCGGCGTCCGGGTTCTTCGAGTCACGCAGGGCGTAGGCGTCCGCTACGCCGGGGATCGGGGCGATCAGGACGCAGCTCTCCATCTCCCCCTCCTGCTGGCTTCCGCCGCACATCTTGGTGAAGGGCACGTCGCCCAGCTGTCCGACGTACAGATCCATCGCGACCTCTTTGTGATGCCTCGATTACCGAGAGCCATACGAAACGGTGGCTGGCCTATCCCCACCTGTCTAGGGCTAGGCCCAGCTCGACCAATGCTGCTCTGTCTATGTATGGAAGTAGATGACGGTCTATGGTCCGCCTGTGATGTTGCCTGACACGCCGTGGTCCACAGACGACTGGAATCCCGAGTTCTACAGGTATGAGCAGATAGCCGATTGGATCGGCGAACGCATCCGAACCGGCGACTACCCTCCCCGCACCGTGCTATCCGAAGTGCAGCTACAGGGCTATTTCGGCGTCGGCCGCGACACCATCCGCAAGGCGTTCGCCATCCTCCGCGAACGCAAACTGATCATCACCAAGCCCGGCAGAGGATCCGTCGTCATCCTCCATGAATGACGCGAGACCTTAGCAGCGGATATCAAGCGATGGTCAGCACCGCTCGCCGGGCCGCCGCCAGATCGAAACGCTTCGGATCGAACTCCGCGGCGCGGGTCAGCCCCGCCCAGCGCACCAAGTGCTCGTGTTCCTCATGGCGAGGATCGGCCAAGGCGGCCCGGAACTCGCGGTATCCCCACGTCCCGCCACAGTCCTCCGGCGGGCAGGCGCCTTCTCCTGCCACCACCGACGGATACCGGACACCCTCCTCGGCCACCACCGCCCGCTCGACGACGATCTCGTGCTCCCGACTGTCGCCGAAGTCGTACTCCCAGCTGATCCGCGTGCCCGCGCCGCCCGCCACCTCGGCCAGGGTCGTCGCGGTCTCGTCCAGCAGGCCGTCGTCCCATTCGCGCGAGGGCCAGCCGTAGCGCCGCTCTCCGATGGTGAAGACGTGGAGGTGATAGTCCTCCCATCCCATGGCCACGGCCAGGATGCGGTGCAGGCGCTCCAGCGAGATCCCGGCCGACACCCGTAGCCGCCGCCACACCACCGGGTCGTCGGTGTCCAGCAGCGTGACCTTGAGTTCGTACACCGGCTCGCCCGGAGTGGCCTCCCCCAGGGTGCGCCGGATCGCCTCCTGGCCGAGCGGGGTCAGCGCGGCTTCCCCGTTCGCCACCTCGATCGCTCCCAGGTGCGCCAGCACGCTCAGCAGCCGTTCGGTGTCCCGGTCGTTGGATTTCCTGGCGAGCTCGGGCTTCTCGATGAGGAACGGCGCCGACGCCCGTTCCCAGGACAGCTCGTACAGCTCCGTCAGCCGCGCGGACCCGCCGTACAACCGGGTCAGCAGGGTATGCACCACAGGTGCGAACTCCTCGTGCAACGGCGAGGTCCACCACCCGGCTGGGCCCACGGCCTCCGCCAGCCGTGGAAACGCCTCGAACGCCGCCTGCCACAGCGCGGCCGGGCGAGCGAGCGTCGGGGCGGCCTTCTTCACCGGGACCAGCCGTCCTTTGACCACCCGCACCAGGCCGGCGGCCCTGGCCCACAGAAGGACCCTCACCAGCCCGGACAGCTCGGCGCTGGACGTGGTCTTGAACACCCGCCCACCGATCTCCGGGTCGACCACGTCACCGGTGGCCAGCACGCCCACCAGAGCCTTGGCGTCGGCCAGGGTGATCTGGCCGGTGGCGGTCAGTTTCCGGCCCGCGCCGACCCACTCGGTGAAAGCGCGCAGTTCCCGCACCACCGGGGAGTCCTCTGCCTCATGCACCCATCCAGCTAACACCAGTGACACGCCTTTACGCTGGAGTCCGTGGACGCGGAACGTGGACGAGCCCTACGGCAGGAATACCCCGTGCCGGCCTCCGAGCTGGCCCGGTTGCTGCGCGAACACGGCGAGGACGGCCTGGCCGCGCTGGTCTCGCACATCCGCCGAGCCGACGCCGACGGGCTGAGGGATCTCGTCAACGGGCTGCGCCGAGACCGGCGTGCCGACCCTTACCGCGGACGCCGCGAATACGCGCGCCGCCTGCAGGAGGTGCTCGACCACGGCGAACGCGCCCTCGGAAGAGGCCACGCCGACGCCGTACGCGACCAGCTCCGCCGCGCCGTCGAGCGCGTCACCGACGCGCTCACCACAATGGACGACTCCTCCGGGATCGTCGGTGACGGCCTCGCCGAGCTCGTGGCCCTGTACGCCCGTGCCTGCGCGGCCGCTCCCCCACCTGCGCAACGCCTGGCCGCCTGGCTCGTCGGCATGCAGCTCGACGGTCCCGGCCGGCCCAGGATCCGGCTCCGCGACTTCGCCGCCGCACTCGGCCCGGCTGGGCCGGCCGAGTGCGCCCGGCTGGTCGAGGAGCGCCGCTCCAACGAAGATCCCGGCTCCCGATAGGGGCCGATCACCTCGGCGGGATGATCGTGCTCGCGTTCGCCGATCAAGGCGTCTCGTCGACGAGTCCCTCGCCGGAACCGGCAAGACGCACTACAACCAGGCCGTGGAGCTGTTGGTACGGCTCCGCGCGGCCCAGCGGCGGGCGCACGACGAAGCCGGGTTCACCACCTGTCTGGAGGAGCTGCGCCTGCGCCACAAGCGCCGGCCCACCTTGATCACCATGCTCGCCCGCTTGTGACCTCCGCGCCCAGGCGGGCGCCGCTCACCCGCAGACCTGCATGGGGTGCTCCGGCCCATAAGCTGGGTTCGTGAATGCCGGAGTGAGACGCGAGTGGTGACGCGCAACGACGTGGCGCGGCTGGCGGGCACCTCGCCCGCCGTGGTCAGCTACGTGATCAACAACGGGCCCCGGCCGGTCTCGGCGGCGGCGCGGCAGCGTGTGCTGGATGCCATCAAGCAGCTCGGTTACCGCCCCAACGCGGTGGCCAGGTCGCTGCGCTCGCGGCGCTCGTGGACCATCGGGGTGATCGCCTCCGACAGCGCCGGTGGGAAGAGCCCGTTCTTCGGCCAGTTCACCCGGGCCTGCGAGGAGGTGGCCTGGCAGCGGGGCTACTCGGTGCTGTTCGGCAACTCCGCCGAGGATCCGGCGCGGGCGGAGGGCTATGTCAGGGGGTTCCTGGAGCGGCAGGTCGACGGGCTGGTGCTGATGCGGGTGCCGGTCTCGGCCGATCAGGCCGAGGAGATGCGGGGACGCGTTCCGGTGGTCACCATCGACCACGCGGCGCCGCCGTTCTTCTCCCGGCTCGCGGTGGACGACGAGGAGGGCGGCTACCAGGCCACCCGGCACCTCCTGGAGCACGGTCATCGCCGCATCGGCTTCGTCGGCGGGCCGTTGGACATCACGCCGGTGCGGCTCAGGGCCGCGGGCTGGCGTCGCGCGCTCCAAGAGGCCGAGGCTGCTGCCGGGTCCGAGGCGGGGCTGGTCGAGGAGGGGCTGGTCGAGGAGGGGAAGCTTGCCAAGGGGGCGGGGCCCGTCGAGGGGGTCGAGCTCGCCAAGGAGGCAGGGCTGGTCGAGGAAGGCGAGTTGAGCCTGGAGGGTGGCTACGAGGCCGCGCTCCGGTTGCTGTCGTCGCCTTCGCGTCCCACGGCCCTGTTCGCCTCCATCGACGGCCAGGCCATCGGCGCGATGCGGGCCGCCGCCGATCTCGGGCTGCGGGTGCCCGGGGACGTGGCGGTGGTGGGGTTCGACGGGGCGCGGGAGGCGGCGTACACGGTGCCCGGGCTTTCGACGATCAGCCAGCCGATAGACGAGATGGCCCGTCACGCGACGGAGACGCTGGTCGGCGCCATTGAATCGGAGGGTGTGGAGCCGGTGACCAAGATCTTCTCTGCCACGTTGGTCACCCGTGGCTCCTGCGGCTGCCCCGAGCCACGCCTGCACCGCTGATCACCCGGCCACGCGTGCCGCGGGCAGCGGCTTGTCAGGGCTCTTCCAGCGCGTACGCGATCGCCCGGGAGAGCCCGAGCCGCGTGCCGTCCCGGAAGGCCGCCGTGAACGCCTGAGCCCCCAGCTCCCGGCGGGCCCGCTCGGCGCACTCCTGGTGCGATCTCGCCTGGTAGCGCAGCCGCGTCGGGGAGGAGGCCACCGCCTCCCACAGGAGGTGGGCGGCGCCCAGCAGCCGGGCGGCCCGCTCGTACCGGCCGCGTACCCCGGCCGTCCAGGCCAGCGCCTCCAGGCACTGCGTAAGGCCCCACCGGTCGTCCGCGGCGCTCCAGCACGCGGCCACCTCCCGCATCCTGGCCTCGGCCTGCTGCCAGTCGCCCTGCTCCCAGCGGGCCATCCCGACCGCGTACAGCGCGTACGCGCGGAAGAGCGTAGCGTTACGCCTCTCGCACAACGTCACGAGCTCCTCGCCGTACCCGGCGGCCCGGTCCGGGCGCATCGTGGCGGCGAAGAGGGCGGCGAGGTACAGGGTGACCGCCACGGCGTGGACGTCACCCCTCGCCCAGTGCCGGGTGCGGGCCTCCTCCAGGAGCGCGAGCCCGCCCTCGACGTCACCCACGGACAACGCCGCCACGCCGGAGAGCTGGACGGCGAACGCGAGCGCTCTCTCGTCCCTCAGCTGCCGCGCCAGCGCCAGGCACTCCCGCGCGTCGGCCGCCGCCGCATCGCCCTGGTAGTGGGCGAGCAGCCCGTCGGCCCACAGGCCCATCGCCCTGGCGATGCTCGATCCGGGTACGAGCGCGAGGCCGCGCTTCAGCCAGTACCGGCCTTCGCTGAGACCACCGGCGACGAGCCAGTTGGCCCACAGCTCGGCGGCGATCTCCAGACCGACGTCGGCGTCGCCGGAGCGGCCGAAGCAGAGGTCGAGGGCGACGCGTACGTTGGGCAGCTCCGGCTCCAGCTTCCGCATGCGATCGATCTGGCCCGGCTCCACCCGGTCCACGCGCACCTGCTCGACCAGCCGGCGATAGTGGTCGATGTACCGCTCGCGCAGCGCCTCCGCGTGCGCGGGGGGCAGCTGTTCGCGGCCGTACGCGCGGATGGTCTCCAGCATGCGGTGGCGGGCCCCGGCGCCGTGCGGCTCCGCGACGCCCAGGATGGACTTGTCCACCAGCCCCATCATCAGATCCAGCACGTCCTCGCGGGCCAGGCCCTGCCCGGGGCAGACCGCTTCGGCGGTCTCCACGTCCACTCCCCCCGGGAACATCGACAGCCGTTCCCACAGCCGCCGCTCGCCGGGCGAGCACAGCCCGAAGCTCCACTCCATGGTCGCCCGCAGGGTCTGGTGGCGTGCCAGCCTGCCGGTGCCGGCCCCTCCAGCCGGCGGGGCGGGCGCTTCCAGGCGCTCGTCGAGCTCGTTCACGAGGTCTTCCACGGAGGTCGTCCGCAGCCGTACCGCCGCCAGCTCGATGGCCAGCGGGATCCCGTCCAGGCGCCGGGCCAGCCGGGCGACGGCCCGGGCGTTGGCCGCGTCGACGTGGAAGCCCGGCCGGATCATCGCCGCCCGCTCGGTGAAGAGGCGCACGGCGTCCCGCCGGGCGATGTCGCGGGTACGGTCGCCGGGCCGCGGGATCGGCAGGGACGGCACCGGCAGGACCCGCTCGCCGTACACCCCGAGCGACTGCCGGCTGGTGGCCAGGATCTGCAGCCGCGAGGTGCCGTACAGCAGCTGCTCCACCAGCCGGGCGCACGCGCCGAGCAGATGCTCGCAGTTGTCCAGCACCAGCAGCAGCTGTTTGTCCGCCAGGTGCTCGATCAGCTGGGCCTCGAGGTCCGGTGTGCGGTCGCGGATGCCCAAGGAGGCGGCCACGGCGGGGGCCAGCAGGTCCTCGTCCTCGATGGTGGCCAGCTCCACCAGCCGGACGCCCTCCCGGTACCTCCGGGGCAGGATCTCACTGACGCGCCGCGCCAGCCGGGTCTTGCCGACCCCGCCCACACCGGTCAGGGTCAGCAGGCGGGTCTTGGCCAGGAGCCGCCTGACCTGGGCGATCTCGTGCCGTCGGCCGACGAAGCCGGAGGCGTCGGCCTGCCGCCGGTCCGCCGCCGGCTCCTCGGCGTCCGGAGCGCTCCAGATCGTGCCTTTCACGGACATGATCACTCGCCGCCGGGCGGCCTCTCGCCGGTGCGGCGGGCCTGCTCCGCGACCCAGCCGACGATCTGGGTCCTGGAGTTGAAGCCGAGTTTGCACAGAATGTGCTCGATGTGGCCCTCGACGGTGCGCTGAGCGATCACCAGCGCTGCCGCGATCTCCTTGTTCCGCATCCCCCGGGCGATGAGCTCGGCGATCTCGGTCTCCCGCGGGGTGAGCGGCGTGTACTGGTCCTCCTCACCGGTCGGGCCGCGCGAGGGCGCCTCCTCCATGAGGGCGTACGCGAGCGCCTGGTCGGCGGAGCGCCTGGCTCCGCGCTTGACGGCCGTCTGGAAGGCCGGTTCGCCAAGAGCCCGGCGGGTACGGTCCTCGCACTCGTCGTGATACCGGACGAGGTGGCCGAATCCCAGCAGGGGCGTGCCGATCGCCTCCCAGACGTTGCGCAGAACGCCCAGCAACGCGCCGGCCCGCGGGTACTCCTCCTGCGCGGCGGCGATCCAGGCCAGCACCTCGATCGTGAGCCCGACCCCGACCGAGTCGTCCAGGGCGTGGAAGACACGCAGGCCCTCCTGCTCCAAGGCGGTCGCGCACCGCCCGTCGCCCTGGCGCCAGCGTTCGATGCCGAGCGCCGTCATCGTGTACGCCCGGTGCCAGCCCTCGCCGTGGGCGTCGCAGATGGCGATGCCCTCCTCGGCGGCGGCGACGGCGCTGTCCGAGCCGCCGAGGAACGAGTGCGCGAGACAGAGCCAGGTCAGCCCCTGGACCTGGCCCGCCGGGTCCCCACCGGAGCGATGATGGGTCACCGCCTCCTCGAAGAACTTGACGGCCGACTCGGTGTCTCCCGCGTGCATGGCGACCATTCCGGAGTAGAGCGCGACGTAGCCGAGCACCGGTTCCAGCCCGAGTTTCTCGCCGAGCGTCCTGCTCTTGGCCAGCAACCCGACGGCCGAGGCCTGATCGCCCTGGATGATGGCGAGCGAGCCGCATGCCCACAGCGCCCGGGCCCTGACCTCGGACCGGGCGGCGGGCTGCGCGAGTCCCTGTTCGAGCCAGTCGCGGCCTTCGCCCAGGTGGCTGCTGGTGATCCAGTGGTCGAGCAGGTCGCTCGCCATGTCGATGCAGAGCCCGGCACGCTCGGCCTGGCAGTACTCCAGGGCGGTGCGCAGGTTGGGGTGCTCGACGCGCAGCCGGGTCAGCAGCCGCGCCTGCGCCGGGCCGAACAGCTGCGCCTGCGCCTCACGCGAGAGCCGCCGGTAGTAGTCGCGATACCGGCGTTTCAGCTCCTGCTCCTGCCCGGAGGCCACGAGGCGCTCGCGCCCGTACTGCCGGATCGTGTCCAGCAGCCGGAATCGCACTCCGTACGGATGTTCCTCGCGGATCAGGACGGACTTCTCCACCAGGCCGATCATCAGATCGAGGATCTCGTCATGGGCGATGCCGGCCCCGGCGCAGACCGCTTCGACCCCCTCCAGATCCAGGCTGCCGGTGAACACCGACAGGCTCGCCCACAGCCGGCGTTCGTCCTCGGTGCAGAGCCCGTGACTCCAGTCGATCAGGGCGCGGAGCGTCCGGTGACGGGACACCGTGGCGCTCGGCCCCGTGTTGAGCAGCCCGAACAGATCGTCCAGCCGGTCGAGCAGCTGGTGGAGCGAGAGCACGCGCAGCCGTACGACGGCGAGCTCGATGCCGAGCGGCAGACCGTCCAGGCGGCGGCAGATCTGCTCGATCATGTCCTGGTTCTCGCTCGTGACGGTGAAATCGGGCAGCACGGCCGTGGCTCGCTCGGCGAAGAGCCGTACCGCGTCGGACATGGCGGACGTCGTGTCAGGCTGGGAGTCGCCGCCCGGCAGCGGCAACGTCGGCACGGGGAACGCCTGCTCGCCGACGGCTCCCAGCGGCTGCCGGCTGGTGGCCAGGATGCGCAGGTCCGGGGCGCAACGCAGCAGCGCCTGGGCCATCATGGTGGACTCGTCGAGGACGTGCTCGCAGTTGTCCAGGACGACCAGCGTCCGCCGCTCGCGCAGGTGCTCGGTGAGCACCTGGAGGGGTGGCCGGGCGGTGTGGCTCTGGATCTTCAGCGCGGCGATCGTGGCCTGGGGCAGCAGTGCAGGATTGTCCAGTTCGGCGAGTTCGACCAGCCAGACCCCGTCGGGGAAGGCCCGCCGCAGGTCGGTGGCGACGCGCAGGGCCAACCGGGTCTTGCCGACGCCGCCCGGACCGGTGAGGGTGACCATCCGGGCCTCGGAGAGCAAGCGCTTGATCGCCGCTACTTCGTGCCGACGCCCGATGAAACTGGTCACCTCAGCGGGCAGACCGCCGGCGTACGTCTGCGCCGAGGCGCGCAACGTGGCAATGGTCATCGATGCCTCGCATCGGCTCCAGCGAGTGGGTCACCGTACGCAACCAAGAGCCGATATAACCAACATATGCCCATGACGGGCGCTGATGACCCGGACGATATGCCTGGTCAACGGGCATATCTGGACCTTGTACCGAATCATGGGCAACCCCGACCTCGCGCGTGGAACAAATTTTGCGCTGAGTGTCTGACTCGTCACTTAACTGACCATCGCGGTGCTCTGATACGATCTTGGCCCACTGACGGGCTGGAGGCTTGGTGGCCGAAGTGTTGGCCCTGTTGGCCGAGGATCCCAGGACGGTGGGACCCCACCGCCTGGAAGGGCGACTCGGGGTGGGCGGGCAGGGCACCGTCTACCTGGGGCGCGGCGGCGACGGCGGCCCGGTGGCGGTCAAGCTCCTGCACCCGCACCTGATGGCCGACCACCGGGAGCAGAAACGGTTCCTGCACGAGGTGGAGACCGCCAGGCGGGTGGCGCCCTTCTGCACGGCCCAGATCCTCGACTGCGGGTTTCTCGGGGGCAGGCCGTACATCGTCAGCGAGTTCGTGGACGGGCCGTCGCTGCATGACGCCGTACGCGACAACGGGCCGCGCGGGGCCGCCGCCCTGCAGCGGCTGGCGATCAACACCGCGACCGCCCTGATGGCCATCCACGAGGCCGGCGTGGTGCACCGCGACTTCAAGCCCGGCAACGTGCTGCTCGGGCCCGAGGGGCCGGTCGTCATCGACTTCGGCATCGCCCGGGCGCTGGACCTCAGCCAGTCGGTCGTCAGCAGCCAGGCCATCGGCAGCCCCGCCTACATGGCGCCCGAGCAGATCTCCGGCGGCGACGTCGGGCCCGCGAGCGACCTGTTCGCCTGGGGCGCGACCATGGTCTACGCGGCCACCGGGCAGCACGCCTTCACCGGCGAGTCGATCCCCGCCGTCCTGCACACGATCCTGCACGGCGAGCCGGACCTCGGCGGGCTGGACGGGGCGGTGCGGGCGCTGCTGGAGGAGTGCCTGTCCAAGGTCCCGGCCCGGCGGCCCACCGCCGCTCAGGTGATCGAACGCCTGCGCGCTCTGCCGTCCCCGGTCTGGAACACCGTTCCGGTGAGCCGGCCGGGACGCCCGGCCGTCGCCGTGCAGAAGGTGGACGGCCGGCGGCGCGGCCTGATCATGGGTACGGCGGGCGCGACCCTGCTCGTCGCCGCCGCGGCGGCCGGCTACTTCGCGCTCGTGCCCGCCGCGTCCGGCAGCAAGGCGACCGGGACGACCCCGGCGACCCCGGCGACCGCCGTGGCGTCGGTGCCCGTGGCCTTGCCTTCCTCCAGCGCGCCTGAAACGCCGACCACGCCGACCACGCAGGACACACCCGCACCGGCGGAGATCGAGCGGTCGTCGGCGGCCGAGGCCGTGCCCAGTACGAGCGCCGTCCCGCGCGGCACGTCGAGCCCGACCCGCAGGGCGCCGCGTACGAAAGCCCCGGTCGTCGAGCCCACCCAGAAGCCGACCAGGAAGCCGACCCGCAAGCCCACGACCAGGCCGACCAGAACCACACCGCCCCCGAGCAGCCCGCCCGCGCCCTCCCAGGGCTCGATCACCTTCAACGACGCCCATGAATACTGCAAAGCGCAGGGCTACAGCATGGCCGCCGGAAACTGGAGCTCCCTGTCGTGCTTCGGCATGAACACCAAGCCCATCACCGCGACGGCGGTGTGCCAGTGGAAGTATCAGGGCCGCGAGGCGGTCGCCGAGGAGCCTCAGTTCGCGTATTCGCAGGAGACGGGCTGCCGGCTGTCATGATGATCATGCCTTCGCGGCGGCGGCCACGATGCGGCGGACGATCTCCTGGGCGATGGGCTCCGGCGAGCCCGAGACGGTGACCCGGGTCCGGCCGCCCCCGGGCACGAACGTGCTGGAGCCGTCCGCCCCCACCTCCACCCGGCCCTCCGGGCTGAAGGCGAACAGGTCCGGCGCCAGCATGCTCAGCACCGTGATCGGGTCGTGTGGGCTGTTCCACTCCTCGTTCCAGAACCGCCACCACTGCTCGATCTCCGCCTTCAGCGCCTCCCCCAGCGCCCCGGCCCCCGCGACGGCGGCCACGTCGGCGGCGTCCATCCGGACCGTGGTGGTGATCTCCAGGCCGGTCACCGTGATCGGCGCCCCCGAGCCGAAGACGATGGCCGCCGCCTCCGGGTCGCAGCGCAGGTTGTGCTCCGGCTCGGGGTCGTTGAAGCGGCCACCCATGATCCACAGGTGCCGGACGTCCCGGGCGAACGACGGCGACGCCGTCAGGGCGTTGGCGAGGTTGGTGAGGGGCCCGACCGCCACGACGTCCACCTGGCCGGGCGCGCGGCTCACCTGGTCCACCAGGTACGCCGCCGCGTCCCCGGGGTCGACCGCCTCGGTCTCCAGATCGGTGAAGAGCCTGCCCTCGTGACCCGCCCACCAGACGGGCCGGTCCGTCAGGGTCTTGGCCGCCCCCGGGATGACGGTCAGGGACCGGTCCGCGAGACGTACCAGCCGCTTGGCCAGGCGCGCCCGCAGCAACGTGTCACCGTAGACGGTCGTGCAGCCGACCAGGTCCACCTCCGGCGAGCCGAGCAGGACGGCGAGCGCCAGCGCGTCGTCCACGTCGGAGCCGATGTCGGTGTCGAAGATGACGCGCATGGTCGAAGAACTCATGGAGACCCTTCTCGGAGGTTGTTCTCGGTGGTTATTTGAGACCTGTGGTGGCGATGGACTGCGTGAAGTGACGCTGGAAGCGCAGGATGATCAGCAGCGGGATGACCGTCAGCACGATCGAGCCCGCGAACAGTTGCCCGTAGTCGATGGTGAACTGGCCGCGCATGTTCGCCAAGGCGATCGGGCCGAGCTGGTGCTCGGCGTCGGTGCCGATGAGCAGCGGCCAGACGTACGACTGCCACTGGAAGATGAACAGCGTCAGGCCCGCGCTCACCAGGGCGGGACGCGAGAGCGGCAGGTAGATCCTGGCGAACACGCCGAACCAGCCGAGCCCGTCGATGCGCGCCGCCTCCACCAGGTCCTTGGGGATGGCCAGGAAGAACTGGCGCAGCAGGAAGATGGCCAGGCCGTGGCCCAGGCCCGGGAGGATGAGCCCGGCGTACGTGTTCGTCAGGTCCCAGTCGCGGAACAGCGTGGCGAGCGGGATCGCGATCGCGTCGAAGGGGATGAGGAAGCTGAGCACCACGATCGCGAACAGCGCTCCCTGACCCCTGAACCGCACCGCCGACAGCCCGAACGCGGCCGCCGCCGAGATCAGCAGGCCCACGGCCACGGTGGCCAGCGCCACGAGCAGGGAGTTGAGTATCGCGCGGCCGAAGTCGCCGGTGACCAGGCTCGCGTAGTTGCCGAGGGTGGGATCGGCCGGTACGAGCGTCTCCCACGACAGCCGCGAGATGTGCCGGAAGATCTCCGAGCCGCCGCGCAACGAGCTGGACAGGGCCCAGAGCAGGGGCAGCGCGAAGGCCAGGCCGATGATCGTGCCCAGCAGGGCGTACAGACGTCTGGACACGGGTCAGTCCCTCCCCCGCAGCAGCCGGAACTGCACGATCACCACGGCCAGCACGAGCAGCACCAGCAGCATCACCTCGGCCTGGGCGAGGTTCAGGTCGCCCACGGAGTAGGCGCGGGTGAAGATGTCGAACATGGTGACGTTGGTGGAGCCCTGCGGGCCGCCGTTGGTCAGCATCTGTACGGGGGCGAAGACGAGGAAGTTCGAGACAGTGTCTGCCACCAGCACGAACGCCAGCGGCCTGCGCAACAGTGGCAGCGTGACGTGCCAGAAGCGCGCCCAGGCCGACGCGCCGTCGATCGCGGCGGCCTCGTACAGGGAGGTGGGGATGTCCTGGAGCCCCGCGATGAGGAACATCATCCAGTAGCCGACGCCGATCCACGACAGCAGCACGATCAGCGACCACAGGGCCTGGCCCGGCGAGGTGAGGAACGGCTGCGGCGGGATGCCCAGCACGCTCAGCACCGAGTTGAGCAGGCCGTCCGGCCGGTACGCGACGCTCCAGATGGCCGCCGAGACCGCCGGGGGCACCGCGATCGGCAGGATCACCAGCACCCGCAGGAACCGGACGCCCGCGAAGCGGCGGGTGAACAGGACCGCGAGGGCCAGGGCGGCGGCGATCTGCAGCGGGTTGACGATCAGGCTGAACACGAGCGTGACGCGCACGCTCTGGAGGAACGTCGGGTCGGCGAAGAGCGTGGCGTAGTTGCCCAGGCCGACGAACGCGGTCTCGCCGGTGACCAGGCTGGTGTGGCTCAGGCTGCTGGCGAACGCCATGACGGCGGGGATCAGGCGGAGGACGAGGAGCGCGACCAGGGCGGGCGCCAGGAACGCCAGCGACACCAGCACCGGCCGCCCGACCCCGGTCCGCGACCGGCCGCTCATCGCAGCTGGGCCCAGGCCGTCTTGACCTCCTGCGTGGCCTGTTCGAGCCGGGCCTTGGGCTCGGCGCCGTTCCGGATGTCGGCGAACGCCTTGGTCATGATGTCCTCGAACTGGATGTACCCCACCGACCTGGGCCGCGCGACCGCCGTGTGCTCGGCGTCGTACGTGAGGATCTCGCCGACCCCCTTGCTCTTGTCACCGCCCAGCGCGTCGAGGGTGGGGACGTACTTCTCGAAGGCGGCCCGGTTCGAGGGGATGATCGTGGTGGCCTTCGTGGTCAGCAGGTTGCCCTCGGGGTCGAGCGAGGCATACTCGAGGAACTTGCGCGCGAGCGGCTGGCTCTCCGAGGCCGGGTTGATGCCCCAGGACCACGAGCCGGTCGGCGTCACCTGCTTGCCGCCCTTGAAGTAGGGGTACGGCGCCACGCCCCAGTCGAGGTCCTTGGCCCCCGAGAAGACGCCCACGTCCCAGGGGCCGCCCGCGAAGAAGGCCACCTTGCCCTCGCCGAACAGCGGCGAGGTCTGGAACGAGCCGACCCCGCGCGGCGCCAGCTTGTTCGCGAACAGGTCGCGGTACCAGGTCATCGCCTTCACCCAGCCGTCGGTGGTCAGGTCGGGCGTGAGCATGTCGGGCCCGGTGATCCCGGAGCCGCCGCCGAGCGACTCGGCCAGGCTCTGGAGCTGGTAGTACTGCTCGATCTGCTCGGGGATGAACGCCCACTGGGCGCCGCCCTCGGCCTGCGCCTTCTTGCCCGCCTCGATCGTCTGCTCCCACGTCCAGCGCTTGGCGGGGTCGCTCGGCGGCGGGGTGATCCCGGCCTTCTTCAGCAGGGTCTTGTTGTAGAAGAGGAACTGGTCGGAGGTCCAGATGGGGACGGACCAGAGCTTGCCGTTGTGCTCGTTGACCTCGTACTGGGCGGGCAGGGCCGCCTGCTTGACCCGGTCCTTCCAGTCGCTCAGGTCGACCAGGAACCCCCGGGTGGCCAGCGCCGCGACGCGCGGCTGGTCGACGGTGTAAACGTCGATCGAGTCGTCCTTGGCGGCCAGCCGCTGCTGCAGCGTGCTGTTGAGCTGGTCGAAGGGGATCTGCGTGTACGCGACCTTCACGCCGGGGTTCTTGGCCTGGAACCCGTCGATGACCGGCTGGAACGTCTTGGGATCTTCGGGCCCGACGAACCGCAGCGTCTTCGACGCCGAATCTCCCCCGCCCCCGCCTCCTCCGGATCCGCACCCGGCCGCCAGCACGGCCAGGAGGCTCACCAGGGCCAGGCTCTTCTTCATGGCTTTGCTCCTTCAAGCCTTCCGGCCGCTGACCAGGTCAAGCGCCGACTCTACACGTGTCACATCCACGATGGCCGCCCAGCATGCCACGAACCCCCACGAACCGACAAGACCTCCCACTCTTGACCGATCTTGTCGGGACGTCTACATATATATTCAAAGCCAACTATCCATTCGCTCCTAGAGAGGTGAATGTGAAGGCCCCGATCACCGCGCTCCTCACCGCAGCGCTCGCCTTATCCCCCACTCCCCCACCCTTCACCTCCCCAGGAACGACCCCCCGAGCCGGCACCACACCCCTCGCCACAGCGAGTTCAAGCACCACCCAGGCGGCCTGGACCACCAACGAATCCGCAACCACCGGCGGAGCGGACAGGGCCGATCTGGCGGGGGTGCGGTTCTCGGTGCCGGGGCCGGCGAGGGGGACCTGCGTCGACGCGCCACTGAAGATCACCTTCCCGTCGCCTCCCACGCTCGGCTCGTCAGGCGCGATCGAGGTGCGCCGCGCCGACGGGACGCTGGCCGATCGCGTACAGGCCGTCAACGCCAAGGCCGACAAGAAGAACATCGGCGCGGCGGTCTCGGACGGAGGGCTGCCGCACGACTTCTCGTACGAATCGATCATGATCGAGGGCAACACGGCCAGCGTGCACCTGCACCGGCAACTCGAGTACGGGCAGGAGTACTACGTCACCGTGGACCCCGAGGTGTTCGCGGGGTTCGCCGGCGTGCAGGAGCCTGAAGGATGGAGGTTCAAAACCAGGAAGCAAAGGGTTCAGACTCGGCATCTGACGGTTTCCGCTGGCGGGACCGGGGACTTCTGCACCGTGCAGGGCGCCGTCGACGCCGTGCCGACCGGTAATCAGTCGCCTGTGACGATCGACGTCCGGCCGGGTGTCTACACCGAGATCGTCTACGTACGCGAGGACCGGCCGCACATCACCGTGCGCGGGGCGGGCGCGGGCCGGACCGTGATCCAGTACGCCAACAACGATCTGCGCAACGGCGACGCCGCACTGCGCCAGGGCGGCCCCGCCGATGTGTGCCCGCGCCGCGTGCTGGAGACCTCGGACCTGCACAACTGCTGGCGGGCCATGTTCGGGGTGGACGCGGCGGACTTCCGGATTCAGAACCTCACACTTCACAACACGACCCCCGACGGCGGCTCGCAGGCGGAGGCGTTCCGGGGCAACAACGAGCGGATCGCACTCGAACGCGTGGACCTGCGCAGCCACCAGGACACCCTGCGCCTGCAGGGCAAGGGGTTCGTCACCGACAGCCGGATCAGCGGCGACACCGACTTCGTGTGGGGCACCGGCACGGTGTTCATCCAGGACTCGGTGCTGGAGTCGACGGACGCCGGCTACATCTCGCAGAGCCGTAACGACGCCACCAGGCCGGGCGCGGTGTTCGTCCGCACCAGGCTGACGCGCGCCCCCGGCGTACCGGACGGCTCGGTGGTGCTGAGCCGCAGCGCCGTGTGGCGGTTCACGCACAGCCAGGCGGTGTTCATCGACACCGAGATGGACGGCCACATCGCCCCTGTCGGCTGGGCCATCGACCCGAACGACTGCGCGCAGGCACAGACGCTCTCCTTCTGGGAGTACGGCAGCACCGACCTCACCACGGGCCGCCCCACCGACACCGCGCAACGGCTGCCCTGCTCCCGCCAACTGACGACCGCCGAGGCGGAGAAGTGGAGCGACCCGTCGTTCGTCCTGGGCGGCTGGAACCCCCGGTCCCGCTAAGCGGAAGGAATGGATCAAATGGACAGGTTGGCGAGTAGGCGGGCCCTGCTGGGCGGGGTGCTGGGTGGCGTCGGGGCGGCCGTCGTCGCGGGGCCGGCCGAGGCGGCCAGTCGTACCGGTGCGGGGGCCGGGGTCGTGGGCCGCGCCGGGAGCGGGAGTGCGGCCGGGAGCGGAAGTGCAGCGGGAGCAGGTGGGCTGGATGAGGGGGTGCGCGGGGGGAAGGGGGTGCCGCGGCCGGTGGCGCCGGTCAATCAGGAGGTGGCGGCCAGGTTCGGGCCCGAATACAAGACGCTGCCGGCCGCCGTCGCCGGCGTCGACATCGAGCCGCTGATCGGAATCGCGTCGGCCGCCGACATCGCCGCCAAACGCAAGGGCATGATCGACTACATCTGGAAGGGCGCGGGGCAGCCGAAGACGCTCCCCACCGTCGAGACCGACGTGTCGGCTCCCGACTTCGCCTCCCTGACGGGTGTTCGCCGGATCGACCGGCTGACGGTGCCCCTGGGCTATCAGGTTTCGGCCAAGGTGTACGACATCGTCCCGCGCCGCGCCTGGAACCGGCGCCTCGCGCTCTACCACAACGGCCACGGCGAGCCGTTCGACACCATGCTCCGCACCGTCCAGGCCCTGCTCGACCGCGGTTATCGGGTGATGGCGTACGCGATGCCGTTCCAGCACTGGAACCAGCAGCAGATCGCCGACCCCAAGGACCCGGCGAAGCTGCTGCCGAACCCCTCCCACCGCGAGCTCCCGCCCTGGGAGAGCACCGAGTTCTCCGCCCTGACCTTCTTCCTCGAACCGCTCACGGTCACCCTCAACTACGCGCAGGCCACGTACCGGCCGGCCTCCGTCGAGATGATCGGCCTGTCGGGCGGGGGCTGGACGACGACGGTGTTCGCGGCGCTCGACCCGCGCGTCACCCGCAGCTATCCCACGGCCGGGTCACTGCCGTTCTTCCTGCGTCCCGCCTCGCCGAAGCCGCGCCCCACGACCGGCGACTGGGAGCAGACCAAGGAGGCGCTGCCCGGCTTCTACGCCGCCGCCTCCGACGACTTCCTCGACATGTACGTGCTGGCGTCCGTCGGTCCGGGGCGCGGGCAGGTGCAGATCCTCAACCGGTTCGACGAGTGCTGCTTCAACGGGGTCGGGCACCGCGTCTACCAGACCCCGGTACGCGACCGGGTGGCGCTGCTCGCCGGCGGGCGGCCCGAGCACGGACGGTGGGATCTCCTTGAGGACGCCACGCACGACGACCACACCATCTCGCCGTTCGCGCTGTCCGTCATCCTCTGGGACCTTGACACCACAAATGTCACAACATAATATCGGAATATAGATACGTACTTGAATAGATATTCAAGATAGCTGGAAGGGTGTGCATGGCGGGCCGTACCTTTTCCCACCGGCGCAGAGTGATCGTCAACACCGACGCCAAAAACGAGGCGGACGACCAATTCGCCATCGTGCACGCCCTGCTCTCGCCGAGCCTCGATATTCGCGGGCTGATCGCGGCGCATTTCGGCAATCGCCGCACCCGGTCGAGCCTGGAGGAAAGCCGTGCGGAAATCGACCTGCTGCTGCGGTTGATGAAGCTCGACGGCACGGTCAGGGTCGAGGACGGCGCCCCGTACGCGCTGCCCGACGTGGTCACCCCGGTCCCGTCGCCCGGCGCGGACCTGATCATCGAAGAGGCCATGCGGGACGTTCCCGAGCCGCTGTACGTGGCCTTCCTCGGCCCGCTGACCGACATGGCCTCGGCCCTGCTCCTGGAGCCGCGCATCGCCGAGCGGGACGTGACCGTGATCTGGATCGGCGGCAACGGGTACGACGGGCGCGGCGGCCTGCCCGCCCGGCCGGAGTTCAACCTGTCCAACGACATCGTGGCGGCCAATGTCGTGTTCTCCTCGGCGGTCAAGGTCTGGCAGGTCCCGGCGCCGACGTACCGGATGACGGCGGTCGGATACGCCGAGCTCGACGCGAAGGTGGCGCCGTACGGCGAGATCGGCGAGTACCTCGTGCGCCAGCTCGTCGAGTGGAACGAGCAGCACAGCGGGCCGTCGATCGAGTTCCGCGCGCTCGGCGATTCGCCCGCGATCGGGCTGATGCTCCACCCCGACTGCGGGACGTGGGTGGAGCGCCCCGCCCCGAACTTCCGCCATGACGGGTCGTACGACTTCTCTCTCGAAAACCGGGCGATCCGTACGTACGACTCGATCGACGCGCGGTTCATCTTCGAGGACTTTTTCGCGAAGCTGCAGGCCTTCGCCCGGCGGTAGGCGTGATGGCCGGAGGGAGGGGTGCGATGTGGGCTCGCTGACGTTCGGGAGCGGGAACGGGAGCGGCGGCCGGAGCGGGGCGGTCGGACACCCCGCCGGCGGTCTGCGGCTCGGGTGGGGCTCGCCCGGCTCGCGACCCTGGGCCGTAGGAGTGGGCTGCACACGGTGCTGGGGTCGTTTGGCCGCCTCGGCGCGACGCCGACCAGGTCGAACGGGCGGCGGGCAGATGGTGCTGGAGCGGCGACGTCGAACGGGTCCTGCGGTGGTGATGGACGAGCGACGGCGACCTGGGCGCGGGCCGACGGCGGTCGGCCGGCGACGGCGAACGGGGCCTTCCGCGGTGCCGGACGGGCGACGGCGACCTGGGTGCAGGGCGACGGCGCTCGACCGACCACGTCGAAGGGGTCCTTCGGTGGTGCTGAACCGGCGACGGCGACCTGGGCGTGGGGGGGCGATGCTGGGTTGGCTGGGTGCGGGGGATGGTGCTGGGGCGGCTGCGGCGACCGGGCGGGGGGGACGATGCTGGGGCGGTGTGGCTGGCGGGTGGAGGTGACGGTGGCGCGGTCGGTGTACGGTCCCGTCGGGTGCTGTCCTGGGTGGCGGGTCGTGGCGCGTGCCACGTACCCGGGGCATCGTGGTGCGAGCGTCGCCGCGGGCTAGCAGAATGGCACTCGGCAGTGGCCCGGGCTCGCCACCGGACCAGCATGAGCGGCGGAGCCGAAGCGGAGGCCAGCGATCGTGGGAGCTGACAGTCAGTTCGAGAAGGGCCGCTCCGGCGGTGAGCCCATGAGGTTCAGCGGTCGCCGGCTCGGCCAGGAGTCGGAACGCATGCGGCTCCTGGTGCGGGTCGCCCGCCTCTACCACGAGCACGGGGTGCGCCAGCCGCAGATCGCGGCGCAGCTGCGCATCTCGCAGCCGCGGGTGTCGCGGCTGCTCAAGGAGGCCGCGGAGATCGGCATCGTACGCACGGTGGTCGTGGTGCCCAGCGGCGTGCACGCGTTGCTGGAGGAGGACCTCGAGCGCAAGTACGGCGTGGAGCAGATCATCGTCGTGGACGCCACCGGCGACAACCACGACGTGGTGGCCGCGCTGGGCTCGGCCGGCGCCACTTATCTGGACGCCACGCTGATCGGCGGTGAGCACCTGGGCATCTCATCCTGGAGCGCCAGCCTGCTGGCCACGGTGGAGGCCATGCAGCGCCGCCCGGTGCAGGTGGCGGAGGAGGTCGTCCAGCTCATCGGCGGGGTGGGCAAGGGGTCCGCGCAGGTCCAGGCCACCCGCCTGGCCGCCCATCTGGCCGACCTCACGGGCGCCGAACCCGTCTTTCTGCCCGCGCCCGGCCTGGTCGGGTCCGCCGCCGCCCGGCAGGCGCTTTCGGACGATCACGTCGTACGGCAGGTCGTGGATGCCTGGTCGCGGCTGACCACGGTGCTGGTGGGGATCGGAAGCCTGGATCCGTCGCCGTTACTGCGTGACAGCGGGAACGCCATCTCGGAGGAGGACTTCGAGACGTTGCGGGAGTTGGGGGCGGTGGGTGACGTGTGCCTGCGCTTCTTCGACGCCGAGGGACGGCTGATCGCGTCGCCGCTCGAGGAGCGCATTCTTGGCATCTCGGCGGCTGATCTGCTGCGGGTGCCGCGGCGGATCGCCATCGCGGGGGGTCGCCGGAAGACGGCGGCCATTCGGGCGGCGTTGCGTGGGGGTTGGGTGAACACGCTCATCACGGATGTGGGTGTGGCTGAGCAACTCCTTAAGGACTGACCTTCGCCTGGTCAGGGGGATGGTCTTGCTGGGGGCGGTCTTGCTGGGGCCCGGTTGGGCGCGGCTGCATGAGGGCCGGCGAGGACCCTAGGTCCGGTAAGGGCTGAGGGCCGCCCATGAGTGCAGAGGGCCCCAGGGCGCTGAGGATGCACGGGGTGCAGAGGGTGCATCTGGTGCTGAGGGTGCACGGGGTGCTGAGGGCCCCATGGCCTGCTGAGGACGAACGAGGTGCTGAGGGCCCCGTGGCGTGCTGGGGGCCGATGAGTGCAGGGGCACGGGGGACGCTTCAACTGGGCGCCGTGCATCGTGCGCCGAGCCGCGTGCGGGAAAGGCCGTAGGTCGCGCGGCGGAGGCCGCCTGGCTTGCATGCCGGAGGGGTCGCCGAGCTTGGGCGGCGGCGCCGTTGGGCTTGGGTGCCGGAGGGGATGCCGGGCATGGGCGGCAGGGTTCGTCGGGCCTGCCTGCTGCAGGTCGCCGGGGCTGGGCGGCGGAGATCGCCGGGCTTAGGTGCAGGAGGTCGCCGGGTTTGGGTGGGGGGTCGGCGAGCCTGCGTGGCGGAGGCCGTCGGCGTGCGCGCCCAAAGGCGTCGGACTCGTGGCGCCGCAGACCGTCGGGCTCGCGAGGGCTCTCAGGCTCGTGGGGCCGGACGCCGTCGGGCTTGTGAGCCGGAGGTTGACGGACTCCTGGGGCCGGGCGGGCCGCGCGGGCCGGGGTGGGCGGCTGCGGGTGGTGTGAGGTGGGTGGGCGGGTTCGGGTGGGCCCGTTGTGGGGGTTGACGCCGGATCTGGCGGGTTGGAAAGCGCTCTTGACAGTCACAACGGTGTCGTTCACGATGTGATGAATCCACTCCATTCATGGCTGAATAAAAATTCTCACTTAGCGACAGCGTGGTCCGGAGTCGTGCCGAAAGACGGCACAGCCCTGTCTATTCGGGGCAGAAAGCGAGCGTTTCGCATGAGCGAGGCCGAAGGCTTCGATCGCCAGCAATCAGAATTCAGTCGCCGGGATTTCGTGCGGTCCGCGGCGTTGGTTCCGCCCGCCGTGGCATGGGCGGGCACCTCCGGTGTGGCGGCACCGCCCAGCCCGAGCCCCACCCCCACCATCGCGCCGAAGGTGAGGGCGAAGGGTGTGCCCGCCTTCCCCGGCGCTGAGGGGGCCGGGATGTACACCACCGGCGGCCGGGGCGGCGCCGTGTACGAGGTGACCACCCTCGACGACGACGGCCCCGGGTCGTTACGTGAGGCGGTGGCGAAGTCCGACGGGACGGTCGTCTTCCGGGTCTCCGGGAACATCAGGATCAAGGGCGGCCTCGACATCACCGGCTCGAACCTCACCATCGCCGGCCAGACCGCCCCCGGTCACGGCATCACCGTCATCGGCAACGAGACGCAGATCAAGGGCAGCAACATCATCCTGCGCCACCTGCGCTTCCGCGGCGGCGACGAACTCGGCACCGCCATCGACACCTTCGGCGCCCGTGGCGTGCGGGACGTCATCATCGACCACTGCTCCTTCAGCTGGGGCGTGGACGAGTGCTTCTCCGTCTACGGCAACACCAACGTGACCGTCCAGTGGTGCATCATCTCCGAGGGCCTCGTGAACTCGGTGCACCCCAAGGGCCGGCACGGCATGGGCGGCCTGTGGGGCGGCGACACCATCACCTACCACCACAACCTGCTCATCCACGAGAACGGCCGCAACCCGCGCTTCAGTTTCACCGAGGGCATGAGCCTGGCGGTGGACCACCGCAACAACGTGATCTACAACCCCGGGATCACGACCTGCTACGGCGGCGAGTGGGCCAACGGCATCAACATCATCGGCAACTACTACAAGCCCGGCCCCAACACGCTGCCCCCGATCGCCAGAACGATCGTGGCCCCCGGCCGGTTCGGCGAGTGGCACGTCAGCGGCAACACGGTCGAGGGCCACGCCGACCTCACGGCCGACAACACGCTCGGCATCACCTACCCGACCGGCGGCATCACGCTGCGGCCCAGGCCGGTGGAGTTCGAGAACGGCATCACGGAGCAGCCCGCGCCGCAGGCGTTCGCGACGGTCCTGGAACAGGCCGGAGCCATCCTGCCGCGACGGGACGCCATCGACGCCAGGCTGATCAACGAGGCGCGCACCGGCACGGGGCGCCACATCAACTCCCAGAAGGACGTGGGCGGCTGGCTGCCAGCGCCGCCCGAGGCGCCCGCTCCCGCCGACAGCGACCACGACGGCATGCCGGACGAGTGGGAGACCGCCCAGGGGCTGAACCCGGAGAACGCCGACGACGCCAAGACGGTGGACGGCAGCGGGTACACGAACCTGGAGCGCTACCTGAACTCCATCCAGCGAGCCGGGGCCCGCAGCCCCGAGGTGGCGATTGTCTCCCCCAAGATCGACCAGGTGTTCGCGGCGGCCACGGACCAGCAGTCCGTCGTCGTCCAGGCCGACGCCAAGGCCCTCGACGGCGCGTCCATCGCCAAGGTCGAGTTCTTCCACGGCGACAAGAAGATCGGCGAGGCCACCGCGGCGCCGTACCAGGCGACCTGGGCGGACGCGACCGACGGCACCTACTCCCTGACGGCGCGCGCGACCGACAGCACAGGGTCGGCGACCACCTCGTCGCTCGTGCCGATCCACGTCACCCGCACCATGACCCACCAGCCGTGGACGGCGAAGGACATCGGCGAGGTGGCCATCCCCGGGAGCACGGCGCTGAAGGACGGCGTGTTCACGCTGAAGGGGTCCGGGAAGATCGCCGGTTGGAAGGACTCCTTCCACTTCGCCTACCAGGCCGTCGGGTTCAGCCAACGGGGCGAGGTCATCGAGATCACCGCGCGGGTGGACAGCATCAGCATGGGGCACGTCGACGCCGTCGCGGGCATCATGGTGCGCCAGGACCTCGCGCCGAACTCACCGTTCATGATGGCCGGCATCGGTCTGTCCGCGAGCGGTGACGACGGCGCCGGCATGCGCGCCAAGGCCATCAGGGTCGCCTCGAACGGCAAGCAGCCCAGCGTCGGCATCTGGCCGGCCGCCGGTGAGGACCCGCTGAACCCGAAGAAGCCGTACTGGCTGCGCCTGGTCTGCCGGAGCCTGCCGACCGGCGACAACGAGTTCGAGGCCTTCCTGTCGTCCAACTCGCTGAACTGGGACCGCATCGGCTACGAGCGCATCGCGATGCGGACCGGCCGGTTCTACATCGGCCTCGCCGTCGACGGGAACCAGGAGGCGAACGCGGTCCACGCCTACACCACGGCCAGGTTCAGCCTGGTGAAGGTCAATCGTTAGAACGGAGCACCCCCTATGACACACCACCCGTTGACGAGGAGGAACCTCTTCCGCGGCGGCGGTCTCCTCCTGCTGACGACCGCGTCCGGCTGCAGCTTCTTCGACACCAGCCCCGACACGGGCGGCGCCGTCCAGGCCGCCGACATGTCCGCCAAGGAGTCCCCGGCGCTGGCGCAGCTGGTCAAGAGCGGCAAGCTGCCGCCGCTGGAGCAGCGCCTGCCGAAGAACCCCCTCGTCGTCACGCCGCTCAAGGAACCGGGCGCGTACGGCGGCACCTGGGCCTCGGCCATCGTCGGCGACGACGACATCGACTGGCTGATCAACACCATCGGGTACGAGCCGCTGGTCAGGCTCAAGCCCGGCACGAACGGCCAGAAGGGCCCCGAGGACATCGTGGCCAACGTGGCGGAGTTCGAGGTCAAGGACGGGGGCCGGGAATACGTCTTCCGCCTCCGCGAGGGCCTCAAGTGGTCGGACGGCCAGCCGTGCACCGCCGACGACCTGCTGTTCGCCTTCGAGGACGTGGCCACGTACCACGACCTGCACACCACCGGCATCTACGACCTCTTCCTGGAGAACGGCAGCACCACCGAGCGGGTGAAGGTCGAGAAGGTGGACGACCGGACCGTCCGCTACGTCTACAAGGAGCCGAAGGCGGGGTTGCTGTTCCAGGTCGCGGTCGCGACGTTCGAGCGGCCCGGTTTGAGCGGGTTCCTGCTGCCCAAGCACTACCTCAAGCAGTTCCACAAGAAGTACAACCCGGAGGCCGACCAGCTCGCGAAGGACCAGCAGCTCGAGGACTGGACGCAGCTGTTCATGCTGAAGCAGGACCCGTGGCACAACGCCGACCAGCCCACGCTGCACGCCTGGAAGGTGACGAACCCGATCGGCAAGGGCACGGCGCTGGTGGCCGAGCGCAATCCGTACTACTGGAAGGTCGACCAGCAGGGGCGCCAGCTCCCGTACATCGACCGCTACCGGGCGGAGGTGCTGGGCGACGTCCAGGTCGAGCTGCTGAAGATCATGAACGGCGAGATCGGCATGCAGCTGCGCAACTTCAACACCCCGGAGAACAAGCCGCTGGTCTCCCAGAACGCCGCCAAGGGCAAGTACCGGCTGTTCGACATGCCGAGCCGGCTCAGCAACACGATGATCATCCAGTTCAACCAGACGATCGCGGACGACGAGCTGCGCAAGCTGTTCCAGAACAAGGACTTCAGGATCGGGCTGTCGTACGCGATCAACCGCAAGGAGATCATCGACGGCGTGTACGCGGGCCAGGGCGAGCCGTGGCAGGCCGCGCCGTCCAAGCGGAACGTGGTCCACAACGAGGCGTTCGGCAAGCAGTACACGGAGTTCGACGCGGCGAAGGCGAACGAGCACCTCGACAAGGCCGGGCTGACCAAGAAGGACGCCGACGGCAAGCGCCTGGGCCCCGACGGCAAGCCGCTGATCGTCACGGTCATGGCCAGCACCGAGTTCCCGCACCACACCGAGGCGCTGGAGTTCGTGAAGAAGGGCTGGGAGGCGGTCGGGGTCGGGCTGCGGGTGGACCCGGTGGCGGGCACGCTGTTCACCGAGCGCACGATGGCGAACCAGCCGCAGGCCTCCACGTACACGTGCAGCGACTTCGACATCATCACGGGCACCGGCGGCGACCACTACTACGTGCCGAGCAACTCCGGCAGCGCCCGCTACGCCATTCGCTGGGCGCAGTGGTACGGCAGCAAGGGCAAGGCCGGCGACGAGCCGCCCAAGGAGGTGCGCGACCAGCTGGAGGCGTTCACCACGATGCGCACCGCGTACGACACCACCAAGGCGATCGAGTCCGCGAAGAAGGTGGTCGAGATCGCAGCGCAGCAGTTCTACGCGATCGGGATTAGCACGTACCCGGACGAGTACGGCATCGTGTCGAACAGCTTCAAGAACGTGCCCGACTCGATGGCCAACGCACTCACCAGCCCCGGGCCGACCCAGCCCGAGCAGTACTCCCTCTGAGGAGCCGACGTGCTGGGATACTTCGGCCGCCGCCTGGTCTACGTGGTGGTGACGCTCTGGGCGATCTCGATCGTCACGTTCGTCATCATCAACCTGCCGCCGGGCGACTACGTCTCGACGCTCGTGGCCAACGCGCAGGCGGGCGGCGAGGGCCTCACCCCGGCGGAGATCGCCAACCTCAGGCACCGGTACGGCCTCGACGACCCGCTCCTGCTGCAGTACTGGCGCTGGATCACGGCGATCCTCCTGCACGGCGATTTTGGTCAATCGTTTGCCTGGAACCAGGCGGTCTCCACGCTCATCGGCGAGCGGGTCGCGCTGTCGGCGGTGCTGTCGATCAGCTCGCTGCTCATGGTCTGGGCGATCGCGTTCCCGATCGGCATCTACAGCGCGGTCAAGCAGTACTCGTGGGGCGACTACGGCTTCTCGTTCCTGGGGTTCATCGGCATGGCGGTGCCGGAGTTCATGCTGGCGCTGGTCCTCATGTACGTCGGCTTCCGCTTCTTCGGCCAGAGCGTCGGCGGCCTGTTCTCCCCCGAGTTCCAGGACGCCGCCTGGAACCTGGGCAAGGTCCTCGACCTGCTCGGCCACCTCTGGGTGCCGATCGTGGTGATCGGCGTGTCGGGCACCGCCGGCATGATCCGGGTGACCCGGGCGAACCTGCTGGACGAGCTCTACCGCCCGTACGTGCACACGGCCAGGGCCAAGGGCCTGCCGGAGTGGAAGCTGCTGCTGAAGTATCCGGTGCGGATGTCGCTCAGCCCGTTCTTCAGCACGGTCGGCTGGCTGCTGCCCGGCCTGATCGGCGGGGAGACGATCGTGTCGGTGGTCATGAGCCTGCCGACCGGCGGCCCGCTGCTGCTCAACGGCGTCATGAACCAGGACATGTACCTGGTCGGCAGCTTCATCATGATCCTCAGCACGCTGACCGTGATCGGAACCGTGCTGAGCGACCTGGCGCTGGCGTGGTGGGACCCGCGAATCCGTAAAAGGTACAAGAGAGAGTAGCGCCGCATGTTCCTCAGGCGACCGACCAAGGAAGTGGGAACGCTGCCGCAGTGGCGGCTGATGTGGCGGCAGTTCCGCAGGCACCGGCTCGCGCTGGCCGGGATGGCCATCCTGGTGCCGGTGTATTTCGTGGCGATCTTCGCGGAGTTCTTCGCGCCGATGTCCAGCTCGACCGCGAACACGTCGATGACGTACGCGCCGCCGCAGGTGCTGCGCTTCTCGGGCGACCTCGGCCTGTACGTGCACGGCTACCGCACCGAGCGCGACCCGAAGACGTACGAGCAGCGTTACACCGAGGACCCCGGGCAGCGGATCGACGTCGGGCTGTTCGTGCACGGCGACGAGTACGAGCTGCTGGGCCTGATCCCGTCGGACCTCCACCTGATCGGCCCGGTCACCAAGGGCGAGCCGGTCTTCCTGCTGGGCTCCGACCAGAACGGGCGCGACCTGCTGTCCAGGCTCATCCACGGGGCCCGGGTGTCGCTGTCGATCGGCCTGGTGGGGGTCGCGGCCAGCTTCTTACTCGGCATGCTCATAGGCGGCATATCCGGATATTTCGGGGGCGGCGTGGACAACGCCGTGCAGCGGGTCATCGAGTTCCTGATCGCGATCCCGACACTGCCGCTCTGGATGGCGCTCTCGGCCGCGCTCCCCACCGACTGGGGGCCGCTGACCAGGTATTTCGCCATCACGGTGATCCTCTCGCTGATCGGGTGGACCGGGCTGGCGAGGGACGTGCGCGGACGCTTCCTCTCGCTGCGCGAGGAGGACTTCGTCATGGCCGCCCGGCTGGACGGCGTGGGCCGGCTGTCGATCATCTTCCGGCACATGATCCCGTCGTTCGCCAGCCACATCATCGCGTCGCTGTCGCTGGCCATCCCGAGCATGATCCTCGGCGAGACGAGCCTGAGCTTCCTCGGGCTCGGCCTGCAGGCGCCGGCGGTGAGCTGGGGCGTGCTGCTGGAGGGCGCCCAGAACATCCGCGTGGTCGCGAACGCCCCCTGGCTGCTGGCGCCGGGCGTCGCGGTGGTGGTGGTCGTGGTGGCCATGAACTTCTTCGGTGACGGCTTGCGGGACGCCGCCGATCCGTACGGAGCGGCGAGCCGAGCCCGGAGAAGGAAGCCCTTCTGGCGTAACCGCGCAGGGCGACAGTGAGCGCGACCATCGGCACAGCAACAGGAGGGTTCGGCGTGGCCGCAGACGACGTGCTGCTTGAGATCGAGGACCTGCGTACCCACTTCCTGCTCGACGACGGCGTGGTGTGCGCGGTGGACGGCGTGGACCTGCGGGTGCGCAAGGGTGAGACGCTGGCCATCGTCGGCGAGTCCGGCTGCGGGAAGAGCGTCATGGCCCGCTCGATCCTGCGCCTGGTGGACCCGCCGGGCCACATCGAGGGCGGGCGGATCACGCTGCACCGCGAGGGCGGCCCCGTCGAGCTGGTCGGCGCGAACCGCCGGCTGCTGCGGCAGGTCAGGTGGCGGGACATCGCGATGGTGTTCCAGGAGCCGATGGCCTCGCTGAGCCTGGTGCACACGATCGGCAGCCAGATCGTCGAGGCGGTCCGGCTGCACGAGAACGTCGGCAAGGCCGCCGCCCGGCGGCGCGCGATCGAGATGCTCGACCGGGTCGGCATCCCCATGCCGCAGCGCCGGGTGGACGCGTACCCGTTCGAGCTGAGCGGCGGAATGCGGCAGCGCGCGATGATCGCGATGGCGCTGTCCTGCCGGCCGAGCCTGCTCATCGCCGACGAGCCGACGACGGCGCTGGACGTGACCACCCAGGCGCAGATCCTGGAGCTGCTGCGGGACCTGCAGGCGGACTTCGGCATGGCGATCATGATGATCACGCACGACCTGGGGGTGGCCGCGCAGGTGGCCGACAGCATGGCGGTCATGTACCTGGGCCGGGTCGTGGAGTACGGGGTGGCCGAGCAGGTGCTGGCCGCGCCCCGGCATCCGTACACACGGGCGCTGCTGCGCTCGATGCCCCGGCTCGGGCGGGCCTCGCGGACCCGGCTGACGGCCATCAAGGGCATGGTGCCCCCGCCGTACGCGCGGCCGGACGGCTGCCCGTTCCACCCGCGCTGCGACTCCGTCGTGGCCGGGAAGTGCGACGTCGTGCTGCCGCGCCGGGTCCCCATGGCCGACCGCGAGGTCTCCTGCCTGCTCTACGAGGAGGAAGCGTGAGCACGGAACCCCTGCTCAGCATCGAGGGGCTGACCAAGCACTTCCCCATCCGCAGCGGGCTGCTGGGCCGCCAGGTCGGCGCGGTGAAGGCGGTGGACGAGGTCGACCTGGCCATCGAGCCGGGCAGCACGCTCGGCCTGGTCGGCGAGTCCGGCTGCGGCAAGACCACGCTCGGCCGGTGCATCGTGCGGGCGCACGACCCGACCGGCGGGCGCATGCTCTACCGGCAGCCGGACGGCTCGGTCATCGACGTGGCGGGGCTGAAGGAGAAGGAGCTCAAGCCGTACCGGGCGCAGGTGCGGATGATCTTCCAGGACCCGCACTCCTCGCTCAACCCGCGCAAGACGCTGCGCGAGATCATCGGCGAGCCGATGCGGGCCCACAGGCACGGCTCCAAGGAGGAGATCGACGAGCGCGTCGGCGAGCTGCTCGACCGGGTGGGCCTGCGCCCCGAGTACGCCAACCGCTACCCGCACGCCTTCAGCGGCGGCGAGCGGCAGCGGGTCGGGATCGCGCGGGCGCTGGCCCTGTCGCCCCGGCTGGTGGTGGCCGACGAGGCCGTGAGCGCGCTGGACGTGTCGGTCCGCGCCCAGATCCTGAACCTGCTGAGGGATCTGCAGGAGGACTCGGGCCTGGCCTACCTGTTCGTCAGCCACGACCTGGGCATCGTCGAGCACGTCTCGGACGTGGTCGCGGTCATGTATCTCGGCAAGGTCGTCGAGCAGGGTCCCACCGAGGAGCTGTACACGCGGCCGCTGCACCCGTACACCGAGGCGCTGCTGTCGGCGGTGCCCGACCCGGACCCGGCGGCCAAGCGGCACCGGGAGCGGATCAAGCTGCTGGGCGACATCGCCGACCCGGCGCACGTGCCGCCGGGCTGCCCGTTCCATCCGCGCTGCGTGTACGCCAGGGACACCTGCCGTACGGAGCCGCCGCCGCTGCGCGAGGTCGGGGGCCGCCGGGTGGCCTGCCACCTGGCCGAGGAGCTGGAGCTGCGCGGCGTGCCGGACCCGGACGTACGAGAGGTGAAGGCATGACGGATCCAGACGTACGGGAGGTGAAGGCATGACGGATCCGCGCTTCGACGGCATCATCAGGCCATCGATTCCGGGCGTGCGCGAGGCGCTGCTGCCCGCGCCGCACGGCCCGGACAACCACGCGGCCAACCTGCTGCGCACCCAGGGCGGCGACCTGCTGTGCACCTGGTTCAGCGGCCCCGAGGAGGGCCACCCCGGCACGAACGTGGTGCTGTCGCGGCTGGCCGGCGACCGCTGGGAACCGCCCCAGGTGATCGCCGCCGACCCGGAGCGCAGCGAGCAGAACCCGGTGCTGTTCGAGGCGGACGGGCTGCTCTGGCTGCTGCACACCTCCAGCGGGCCGTACGACCAGAAGAGCGCGCACGTCGTGGCCAGGACCTCGGCGGACGCCGGACGTACGTGGAGCGAACCCTGGGTGCTGCTCGCCGAGCCCGGGATCTTCGTGCGGCACCCGCCGCTGATTTTGGACGACGGCACCTGGCTGCTGCCCGCCTACCACTGCGGCGTCTCCGGCGACCGCAGCGTCGTCGAGGTCAGCGCGGACGGCGGGCGCACCTGGGCCGAGCACCCCGTCCCCGGCAGCCGCGACCTGGTGCAGATGACGATCGCGCGGCGGCCGGACGGCCGGCTGCTCGCGCTGTTCAGGGACCGGAAGGCGGGCCGCGTCCACGCCTCGGCCTCCGCCGACGGCCGTACGTGGTCGGCTCCCGAACGGACCGACCTGCCGAACAACGACTCCTCCGTCCAGCTCACGAGGGTGGATGGCCGGCTCGCGCTCGTCTACAACGACGCGAGCCTGGAGCGCGACCAGTTCAGATGGGTGACCAAGAACGGGGAGCGGCGCAGGAAGGCGCTGCGCACCCCGCTGGTCCTCGCGGTGTCGGAGGACGGCGGCGCCCGGTGGCCGCACCGGCGGGTGCTGCAGGACGCCGACCCCGAGTACTGGCAGAACGAGCTCGGCTACTCCTACCCGAGCGTCATCGACGGCGGCGGCGGACGCCTCCACGTCGCCTTTTCCTACCTGCGGAAGACCATCAAATATCTGGAGATCAGCCAGCCATGAGATTCAGGCAGAGCATCTTGTACGGCGCGCTGGCCGTGGCCGTGGCCGTCCCGTCGTACGTCATCGATGACGGCGGCGGCGTGGTGCGGGTGGAGCCGACCGGCTCGTACGCCTGCCGCCAGGACGTGGCCGCCCCCGACCCGGACGTGCCCAAAGTCCACGCGGCCGCGATCGCGCAGGCGCCGGCGGGCGACATCCTGACCGTCTACTACGGCGGCACCTCGGAGGGAGCGCCCAACCAGGCGCTCTACCTGTCGCGCCTGGCGGTGGGCAAGAAGACGTGGTCCAAGCCGGAGGTGGTGTTCGACGAGCCGGGCAAGGCCGACGGCAACCCGGTGCTGTGGTCGGACGGCAAGCGCCTCTACCTGTTCTTCGTGACGATCGAGGGACACGGCTGGGAACAGGCCCCGATCCGGCTGATCACCTCGGACGACGGCGGCCACACCTGGAGTCAGCCGACCTCCATCCGCAAGGAGTGGGGGTGGATGGTCGGCACCAACCCGATCCGCATGTCGAACGGCGAGGTGCTGCTGCCGATCTACGACGAGGCGGGGTCCAGCTCCGGCTTCTACGTCTTCAGCCAGGACATGAGCACGTGGAAGGCGTATCCGGAGGAGCACACGAGCTGGATCAGGACGGCCCAGAGCTCGATCCAGCCGACGGTCGTCGAGGTGGAGCCGGGCAAGCTGGTCGCCTACCTGCGCACCGGCGACGGCGCGATCTACAAGAGCGTGTCGACCGACTTCGCCCGCACCTGGAGCGCGCCGGTGGCCGAGCCCATCGGCAACCCGAACTCGCGGATCGCCGCGCTCAAGCTGGACGACGGCAAGCTGGTGCTGGCCTACAACCCCTGGGTCGAGCACCGCTCCCCCATGCGGCTGTCGCTGTCCCCCGACAAGGGCCGGACCTGGGAGAACTCCGTCGACGTGGAGGCGCAGTCGGGGCCGCAGTTCACCTATCCGGTGATGACGCAGAGCAGCGACGGCTTCATCCACATGGTCTATTCCTACAACCGCAACAACATCCGGCACGTCGTCTTCAACGAGTCCTACCTGCGTGACGCCGTGGGCCTGCTGTCGAACTGGCCCGAGCACACGATCACCGAATTCAAGAGCGGCGTCCGGCGGAATGTCGTGCGCCAGTGCAGCTACACGCCTTCCAACGGGGAGACCGAATGAACCACAAGACCCGCGGGCTCGCGCTGCTCGCGCTCGCTCTGACCGTCGTCGCCACCCCCGCGAACGCCTCGGCGGGCGCATCGACTGGGGAGTGTAAGAACGTCCCCAACAAGTACAACCAGCCGTTCAGCGTCTGTGACGACGAGCTGTTCATCTTCGCCGCCAACTACAAGCCGTTCGAGTCGAGCGTCGACGGGAACAGGCAGGGGACCAGGGTCTTCGACGAGATCATCGGGAACAGGCTGCGGGCTGCGTTCCCCGGCGTGAAGATCAAGTACGCGACGTGGGACCTCCCCGTACGCTACGAGAACCTCAAGAGCGCCGGGGTCACCCCCGACATCATCATCGAGGACCCGAAGTCCCGCATCGACCGTGACCTGGAGCCGATGGGCTGGGTCGGCGACCTCACCCCCGACCTCCAGAAGGCCGGCATCGACCTGAGCAAGCTCAACAAGGCCAGCGTGGAGCTGGTCAAGTCGCGCTCCGACGGCGGGGTCTACGGCGTGCCGCTGTTCATCGACGAGCACGTGCTGCTCTACAACAAGAAGATCTTCGACAAGTTCGGGGTGAAGTACCCCAAGCTCGGCATGACGTACGACGAGGCGTACAACCTGGCCAAGAAGCTGACCAGGGACGACGGCCTGGACCACTACAAGGGCTACATGCAGCACCCCGACCAGTACCTGGAGTTCAACCAGCTCGGCCTCTACCCGTTCCAGCCCACCACGAGCGAGGAGCCGAAGCCCGAAGAGGTCAAGGTCAGCATCAGTGGCAACGGCTGGAAGCAGTACGTGGAGAACCTGTACCGCTTCCTGGAGATCCCGCGCAACGACTTCACCACCGTCACCGACTTCTTCAAGGGCGACATGAGCCGGCCGGGACACCTGGCCATGGCGGTCGAGACGCTGTCGCGGCTGAACATGTACGCCGGCAGCGAGCTGTTCATCGAGGACGGGGACGAGGAGTCGTTCAAGGAGCAGGCCAAGAACGTCGACATCGGGGTCACCTCCATCCCGGTGCTCAAGCGGGGCTCCAAGGCGATCTACCAGCCGAACACCCGGGCCGCGTTCATCCCGCCGTCCTCGGCGAAGAAGGAGCAGGCGCTGCAGATCGTCAAGTGGCTGGTCTCCGAGGAGGCCCAGACCGAGCTGTCCAAGCAGGGCATCAAGGCGGTCCTGCAGACCGACAACGTCGTGTCGAACTTCGGCAAGAGCGTCCCCGAGCTGGCCGGCATCGACACCTCGGGCGTGTACTGGGGCGAGAACGCCACCGTGTCGAACTACCAGAACACCGAGTTCTGGGACCTGCCGCTGTACTCGGTCTTCCGCCAGCACGTGCTGCGGGACGGCATGACGGCCGAGCAGTCGCTGACCGTCTCCGAGCAGCAGGACATCCCCGCCTACATAAAGGCGCAGGCCGCCGCTGGGAAGGACTGGTGATTTTTCCGGACACCGTGGAGCGCTGGGACGTCCACGAGATCGAGCTGGCCGGACCGGCGGGCGGCAACCCCTTCGCGGAGGTGCGCCTGTCGGCCCGGTACCGGTACCGCAACCGCGTCGTGGAGGCCGAGGGCTTCTACGACGGCGACGGTGTCTACCGCGTCCGGTTCATGCCGGACGCGGTGGGTCCGTGGCGGTTCACGACCGTCAGCAACGTGAGCGAGCTGGACGGGCACGCGGGCGGCTTCGAGGTGACGCCCGCCTCCGCCGGCAACCACGGTCCCGTGCGGGCCGTGGGGACGGGCTTCGCGTACGCCGACGGGTCGCCGTACCTGCCGTTCGGGACGACCTGCTACCACTGGACGCACGACATGGACGAGGAGCGCGAGCGCGAGACGCTGCGGACGCTGGCGGCCTCGCCGTTCAACAAGCTCCGCATGTGCGTGCTGCCGACCGGGCGGATGTCGCCGCCCGAGGTGCCCTTCGCCGGGGACGATCCCGGCGGGCTGGACAAGACGCGCTTCAACCCGGTGTTCTTCCGGCACCTGGAGGCCCGGATCCGGGACCTGCGGGACATCGGGGTCGAGGCCGACGTGATCCTCTTCCACCCGTACGACGAGGGTCTGCGCGGGGTGGAGGACATGGGGCGCGAGGCCGATCACGCGTACCTGCGCCACGTCGTCGCCCGCCTGGCGGCCTACCGCAACGTGTGGTGGTCGGTCGCCAACGAGTACGACTTCAACCACGCCAAGACCGTCGCCGACTGGGACGACCTGCTGCGGGCCGTCGTGCGGCTGGACCCGTACGAGCATCTGCGGTCGATCCACAACGGGACGCGGATGTACGAGGTCGCGTCCCTGTACGACTTCACCAAGCCGTGGGTGACGCACCAGAGCGTGCAGCACTGGGACGCCACGCTGACGGACGAGTGGCTGCGCACGTGCCCCAAGCCCGTGGTGATCGACGAGATCTCCTACGAGGGGGACGCCGGCAAACGCTGGGGCAACATCAGCGGGCCCGAGCTGGTGGACCGGTTCTGGGCGGGCATGGTGCGCGGCGGGTACGTCGGGCACGGCGAGGTGATGACCGGCGGGCCGGGCCGGCCGTGGGTCGGCAACGGCGGCGAGCTGCGCGGGCAGAGCCCGGCCAGGATCGCGTTCCTGCGCGAGGTCATGGAGGCCCGCCGCGACGGCGTCCTGCTCCGTTACCTCGGCCGGCGCCGGCCCTCCTCCGTGACCGTCGAACTCCCGGAAGGGGACTACGAGGTGGAGCTGATCGACGCCTGGAACATGACGATCACCCCGGTGGACGGGGTGCACCGGGACCGGGTGCGCGTCGGGCTGCCAAGCCGGCCGTACCTGGCGCTGCGACTGACGAGGGTGTGATCATGATTTCGCCGGCGACCACCGCGCTCGGCTGGCACCTGCAGGGCGAGAAGCGGCGGGCGCGGACGCTGGCCACGCTGGAGTCGTCACCGTTCGACCGGGTGCGGATGGCGGCGTTCGCGACGCGGTGCTCGCTGGACTCGCTGGAGGAGCGGGTGGCGGAGCTGGGCGCGATCGGCGTGACGGCCGAGCTGGTCCTGCTGCACCCCTCCGACGGCATCACCGACGTGAATGCGGCGGCCCGCCTGGTGGCGGAGGTGGTGCCTCGGCTGGCCGCGCACGCGAACGTGTGGTGGTCGCTGGCCACCGACCCCACCCTTTTCCCCGAAATTTCCGAACACGACTGGGTACGTCTCGCGGACCTGGTCGCCGAGGAGGACCCCGGGCGCCACCCGCTGTCGATCACCGCCGAGGCGGGCTCGCCGCTGCTGTGGCGGCGCGCGTTCACGCACGGGAGCGTGGCCGCGCGCAGCCCGCGCGACGCCTGGGTGTTGACGCGCGACCATCACAAGCCGGTGCTCATGGACATGTGCGGGTACGAGGGGGACTCGGACGATCCATGGCACAGCCTGACCCCCGAGGAGGTCGTCGCCCAGGCCTGGGACGGGTCGGTGCGGCGCCGGTACGTCACGCACGGGGAGTCGTACCTCGACGACGAGGGACTGACCTGGTCGGAGGCGGGCGGCACGCTGGCGGGCGCGGCCGTGGCGCGGCTGGGGCTGCTGCGGGAGGTGATCGCCGAGACGCCCGCGCAGGCGCGTTACCGGGATCGGGACGCGCCGATGCTGGAGGTGCCCGGGGAGTTCTACCTGGAGTACTGCGGCGAGCACCGATTTCCGGAGCGGGTGTACGAGGTGCCGGCCGGACGGTACGAGGTCGAGGTGATCGACACGTGGGAGATGACGGTCGGCTCGCTGGGGGTCCAGGAGGGCGGGACGCTGACGGTCCCGCTGCCGGCCACCGGGGCGCAGGCCGTCCGCCTCAGGAGGCACGCGTGACGGCGTCCGCCGTTGTCGCCGCCCTCACCGAGCCCGGCGGGAAGGTCGTCGAGGTGGTGCCCGGCGAGGGCGGCCCCGAGGTGCGGCTGCGCCACCGCGACGCGGACGGCCCGCACCTGCGGGCGCCGCTGCGCGGCCTGCTCACCGCCTCCACCGGCCGCCCCTGGCGGATCGAGCACCCGGGCCCCGTGCACCTGGCGCCTCAGGGCGAGGCGCTGGTGGTGACGGCGCGGACGGGCCCGCTCGGGGCCCGGCTGGAGCTGGCCTTCACCCCCGACGGTCTGCTCACCCTCACCGCCACCTGGCACAACGACTCCGGGCGCGAGGTGACCGACGCGGCGGCGGGCCTCCTGCTCCCCCTCCCCACCGACGACGCGAACGTCACCATGCCCGGCGTCCTCTACAACGGCAACCCCTCCTCCGACCCCCACCGCAAGGTCCCCCGCGTCGAGCCGGGCGGCGGGTTCGTGTGCGAGCAGGACCGCCTGCCCATCCCCGCCGTCAACGCCGCCTGGTCCGGCCGGTACGTCAGCCTCTTCGCCCACCCCGTCCCCCGCCGCGACGCGGAGGGCAGGGTCACCTACGACTCCCTGGGCCTCATCAGGTCACCGGGCCTGACGGTGGCGGCGATGACCGGCGTGATCATGTTCGACGGCAGGCCCGACGTCTGCTACGTCAGCAAGGCGGAGGTCGCGGACAACCCGATCGGCTACCGGACCCTGGCCCCGGGCGAGACGATCACCACCAGGCACACGCTCGACTGGGGCCCGGTCGAGCCGCGCGGCCACGGCTTCAGGAAGCTCGTCCATACGCGGCTCCACCAGGAGGACGAGGGCGCCCGCCCGCTCGGCCGGGAGGACATCGTCCGGCTCAAGGCGGGCGCCATGGACGCGCGCTGGACCGGCCACGGCTACCTCGCCTATGAGGGCACCCGCCACGGGCGGCCCCGGTCGTACCTGTACGGCTGGACCGGCCAGTGCCTCAAGCTCGCGCTGTGCGACGCCCTGCTCGGCCGCCCGGAGCGGACCCGCCGGGCGGCGGACTTCTACGTCGAGGGCAGCCGGACACCGACCCCGGGGCTGCGGCACGGCCGGTACCTGCTCGACGACGGCCGGTGGGAGATGTTCCGCAAGGACGGCGCGGACTTCGTCTCCAGCCGTGCCCACGGCGAGACGGTCGCGGACCTGGCCGGGATCGCGCTGCGCTTCAGGGAGGCGGGGCTTCCGGTCCCGCCCGCGTGGGAGGAGGCCGTGGAGGAGGCCGCCGCCTTCTTCTGGCGGACCAGGCTCCAGGAGGGCATCATCCCGATCGGCTGGACGCCGGACGGGCGGCCGTTCTCGGCGATGGTCAGCGCGGCCGGCATCGCCTGCGTCCAGGCCATGCTGGGCGCGTACCGGCTGGGCGGCGAGCGGATGTGGCTGCGGCGGGCCGAGGAGGTGCTGGGGCATTATCACCGGCTGCACGCGGCCACGTTCGAGCGGCCGTTCGCGCACGCCACGCTGGACGCCTCCGGCGAGGACAAGGAGGCCGGGATGTACTACTTCCTGGCCGCCTTCGAGCTCTACCGGCTCACCGGCCGCGACCTGTACGCGCGGTGGGCGGAGGCGGCGGCGGACTGGCTGCTGACGTTCGTCTACGTGTGGTCGCCGGAGTTCGACGCGGGCAGCACGTTCGAGCGGCGCGGGTTCAAGGCGTGCGGCTGGCCCTCGGTCAGCGTGCAGAACCACCACCTCGACGTCTTCTTCCCGACCTCCGAGCTGATGGAGTTCGGCCTGCTCACCGGCCGGCCCCGGTACGCGGCCAGGGCCGAGACGATCCTGCACGCCATGGGCCAGGGCATCTGCCGCGAACCCGGCGACTGGGGCTTCGGGACGCCCGGCGAGCAGGGCGAGGGGTTCTTCCAGACCAACTGGCAGCGCAAGGGCGAGGCGAACACGTGGAACCCGTCCTGGGTGATCGCGCTGCCCCTCTACCACGCGCTGCGCATGAGGAAGGTTCCATGAACGAGGAAGAGGCGTGGCGATACGCCGACGAGCTGCGCGAGCGCGTGCGGCCGCCGGAGTTCCCCGACCGGTGGTTCGACCTCACGGAGTTCGGCGGGTCGGGGGGCACGTGGACGGGGGCGTTCCACGCCGCGATCGAGGCGTGCCACCGGGCGGGCGGCGGCCACGTGCGGGTGCCCCCGGGCACGTACCCCACCGGCGCCGTCCACCTGCTCAGCAATGTGGACCTGCACGTGGAGGCGGGCGCGACGATCCTGTTCAGCACCGACCCCGCCGACTACCTCCCCGCCGTCTACACCCGTTTCTCGGCCATCGAGTGCTACAACTACTCCCCCTTCATCTACGCCTACGGCCAGGAGAACATCGCGATCACCGGCGCCGGCACGCTCGACGGCGGGGCGGGGCCCGAGCACTGGTGGCCGTGGGTGGGCACGCCGGAGTTCGGCTGGCGGCCGGGCACGCCGCACGAGGCCGACGACTGGGCCGCGCTGCAGCGGATGGCCGCGCGGAACGTGCCCGTCGAGGAGCGCGTGTTCGGCGCGGGCCACTACCTGCGGCCCAACCTGATCCAGCCGTACCTGTGCCGCAACGTGCTGGTCGAGGGCGTGCGCATAGTCCGCTCCCCCATGTGGGAGATCCACCCCGTACGCTGCGAGAACGTCCTGGTCAGGAACGTGACGATCCACTCGCGCGGCCCCAACAACGACGGCTGCGACCCCGAGTCGTGCCGCTCGGTGGTGATCTCGGGGTGCGTGTTCGACGTGGGCGACGACTGCATCGCGATCAAGGCGGGGCGCGGCCCCGACGGGCGGCGGGTCGGGGTGCCGTGCGAGGACGTGCTGATCGAGGACTGCGACATGCGTCACCGGTACGGCTCGGTCGCGATCGGCACGGACACGACCGGCGGGATCCGCAACGTCTTCGTCCGCCGCTGCCGCTGGGGCGGGCCCGGCCTGTACTTCGGGCTCTACATCAAGACGAACTCGGTGCGCGGCGGCTTCGTGGAGAACGTCTTCGTCAAGGACATCGAGATCAGCGGGCTGACCAAGGAGGCGGTCTCGATCGACCTCTACCACGGCGACGGGCACAACGGCGACGAGGCGCCGCTCATCCGCAACATCAACGTCGCGGGGCTGCGCAGCGACCGGACGCGCAGCGCGTACCTGCTGCGGGGGTATCCCGAGCAGCCGCTACGGGAGATCACGATCAGGGACAGCTCGTTCACCGGGGTGCTGCGGGCCGACGTGGCGGAGCACGTCGAGAACCTGTCGGTCACCGGCGTCACGGTGACCGCCGCGTCCCAGGAGTAGGCCCCTGGGTGGTATGGCCGGGCGCGCGCGGCGACGGCCGTGGTCAAGCCGCGCGCGCCCGGAGATCATGTGTCAGCCGTGCATCGGCGCCCAGACCGTCATCGGGCCCGCCCCCCGGTTCGCCCACGCGTAGTACGGCACGAACGTGAGGTCGGCCGGGCCCGCGTGCTCCGGTTCGCGGGGGGCGGCGGCGGTGCGGTAGGGGAAGCCGCCGTCCTCCTCCCGGTGCACGTGGGCCCGGCCGCGCGCGATGACCGGCACCACCTCGTCGGGCAGGCCGGTGACGGCGGGCCCGTCGCGGAGGTCCGCTCCCGCCACGCACAGGTCGTCCACGATGACGCCGGGGTGGTCTGCCTGCTCCAGGCAGTAGACCAGCGGGCCGCGCTCGACGGCCACCTGGCCGCGGGCCACGTCCAGGCGGGGTACGGCCACCGTCAGCCGGGGCCGGATCCCGAGGTCGAGCACGATCCGGTCGCCGGGCCGCCAGGCCCTGCGGACTCGGTGGTAGGTGCCGGGCTCGGCCGGCCGGTCATCCACGCCGGCGGCGTCGGCCCAGGCCGGGATGCGGGCCGAGAGCGTCCACGGCCGGTCGGGGGTCTCCCTGACCGTGATCTCGATCCGGCCGCTCCACGGGTAGCCGGTCGCCACCTCCAGCACCACGGAGCCCGCCCGCACGGTGCCGGGCGCGTACAGGTGGAGCTGGACGCCGTCGCCGTCCCTGGTGGCGAGGTAGTGGTCGAGGGAGGAGAGCAGGCGCATCACGTTGGGCGGGCAGCAGGCGGTGCCGTACCAGTCCTGGCGGCCGCGCGCCGGCGAGCGCAGGTCGTCGGGGTCCGCGCCGGCGCGCACGCGCAGCGCGTTGACGTAGAAGAAGCGGTCGCCGCCGAGCGAGACGCCGGGCAGGACGGCGTTGTAGAGCGTGCGCTCGATCAGGTCCGCGAACCCGGGCGCGCCGGTGGCCAGCAGCATCCGCCACGACCACTGGATGCTGCCGATGGCCGCGCAGGTCTCGCAGTAGGCGGTGTCCGGGGCCAGCTCGTGGTGGCCGCCGAACGCCTCGCCGTACCAGTTCGAGCCGAGGCCGCCGGTGAGGTACGTCTTGGTCGCCACCATGTCGTGCCACTGCCGTTCCAGGGCGGCGAGCAGCTCGAGATCGGAGGTCTCCACGGCGACGTCGGCCGCTCCCGCGGCCAGGTACATGGCGCGTACGGCGTGCCCCTCGACCGTGGCGGCCTCGCGCACCGGCACCCGGTCCTGCCGGTAGCCGGGCCCGTGGTGGCCCTTGAGCGGGATGAGCGCGTGGCCGCGGGTGGTGACCTGGCGCGCGGCGAGGTCGAGGTACGCGCGCGTGCCGGTCTCCCGGTGCAGCTCGGCCAGGCCCATCTCGACCTCGGGGTGGCCGTCGAGCGCGTCCGTGGGCAGCGCCGCCGCAAGGTGGTCGGCGAACCGGGTGGCGACCCCCAGCAGCGTACGGTCGCCGACCGCCCGGCTGCCCGCCACCGCCGCCTGCATGAGGTGGCCCGCGCAGTAGAGCTCGTGGCTGGAGGCCAGGTCGGAGTAGCGCTCGGCGCCGGTGAGCCGGGTGTGGGTGTGCAGGTAGCCGTCGTCGCACTGGGCGGCCGCGACCAGCTCGGACGCCTCCTTGTACGGCCGCGCGAGGTCGTCGTCGTCCGCCCGGCCGCGCTCCCAGGCGAGCGCCTCCAGCCACTTGTAGACGTCGGAGTCGGCGAACACCTTGCCGCGATGCGGGGCCGCCTGCCTGAGGTTGTCGAACGCGCCGGACTCGCGTACCCGCTCGCCGCCCAGCGGGATCGTGACCTCGCGGTTGACCCGCTGCCGCGCCCCCCAGAACCCGCCCTCGACCCGCCCGCCCGCCACGGGACGCAGGGCCACGGCCGCGTCGGGACCGGGCCGTACGACCGAAGACATCCGATCATCGCTCATACTGCTCATCGTGCCTCAGGGCCAAATATCCAACAAGGGTCGAATATTTATGCACTCTTCCCTGTGCATCCGGAAGCCGCCGACCGGGGTTGCCGTCCTTTGGGGGGAGGAGACGGAAGGACACCCGCCGGAATCGGGGGTGGCGGCACCCACCACCGACCGCCCATCGTGCGCCGCCGCTTGGAGCGGGGCCGTGCGTCGCCACCGCTTGGAGCGAGGAGGGCCGCCGCCAAGCGCGCCGTGGGCAGGAACGGCGCGCTCCACCCGTCCGCCCTCGCCAACGAGCGCGTTGCGGGGCAGGCGACCGGGCACCATCAGCCCCCTCCCCCGACGAGTCACCGTCGACCACCCCCGCCGTCGAGCGCACCCCGGGGTCGGATGGCGCGCACCCTCGGCCACCCCCTCCTCTTGACGGGGCCTCGACCGAAGTGCGGGGGTGCACCTTGACGGGGCGGGAGGGACGACGCAGGCTTGATGGGACGTCTATGCATGTATGAATATTTATGCGAAAGGACGCCCATGCCCGAAATCCCCGACACGGTGCTGCTGGAAGAGCGGGCCGAGCTGGCCATGAACGCGGTGGCCGGACTGCCCGACCAGGACATGGACGGCATCCCGTACTTCAGCGCCGACCTCCTGGCCCGCCCCGCGGCGCTGCGCCACGGCGACTGGGACTACGGCTCCAGCCACGGACGGCTCCTGGACGCCTGCGTGCTCGCCCGGCAGATGACCGGCAAGGACACCTGGCGAGAGGTGGAGGAGGGGTTCAGGCGGCGGCTGATCGGCTTCTTCGGCGACGACGGGCTGAGCTACCGCCTGGCCCGCCCCGAGGTGGGCTGGCCCCCGAACGCCAACCTCATCGACCAGCGGGCGGTCCTCCTCTCACTCACCACCTGGTACGTCTCCGACGGCGACCCCGAGGCCAGAAGGCTGGCCGACCGGCACGTGGCCGCGCTCAAGCGGATCGCGATCAAGGAGCGGGACGTGTGGTTCTACCCCGCCTCCGAGTACACCCCCGGCGGCTGGCCCTCGCCGAACGCCATCGCGCTCCACCTCGCCCCCGACCCGGCCTCGTTCAGCGGCCGGCTCATCATGCCGCTGCTGCGCTACCACCAGGCGACGGGCAACGAGGACGCGCTGGAGCTGTGCGGCTGGTTCGCCCGGCTGATCGTGCGCAAGAGCGGGGTCTTCAACGAGGACGGCTCCTTCAACCCCGCCCGCGCGTACCGCAGCGCCCACTTCCACACCCGGCTCGGCACGCTCGAAGGGCTCGCCCGCTACGCCCGCCACGTCGGCGACCACGAGCTGACCGCCTACGTCCGCCGCGCCTACGACTGGGCGCTCGGGCAGGCCACCGCGTTCGGCTGGACGCCCGGCGACCTGGCCGACCAGCGCTACGAGCACGAGAGCTGCTCCCTGGTGGACCTGATCGGCACCGGGACCACGCTGGCCGGGTCGGGCCACACCGCGTACTGGGGCGTGGTTGAACGGTTCCTGCGCAACCACCTCGTGGAGTCGCAGCTCCTGGACCTGAGCTGGGTGGAGTCCGCGCCCGACACCTCGGGGGACGAACCGGGCTGGGTCACCCACGTGCGGGTGGGCGAGCGAGTACGCGGGGCCTTCGCCGGGTACGGCGCGCCCAACGACTTCGTCTGCGACGTGGAGCTGGGCCGCGGGCACACGGCCGACGTGCAGGCGTGCTGCGTCGGCTCGGGGCTGCGCGGCCTGTTCTGGGGCTGGAACTCGATCGTCACCGCCGACCCCATGGCCGTCCGGGTCAACCTGCTCCTCACCCGGGCCACCCGGCAGGTCACCGTGCTCAGCCACCTCCCCCACGAGGGCCGCGTCGACCTGGACGTCCACGAGGACCTGCGCGAGCTGCGGATGCGGGTGCCCGACTGGGCCGGGTACGCCAAGGTGCGCGTCGCCCGCGAGAGCGGGGGCTTCGACGGGACCCAGGCCGGGGCGTGGGCGCCGGACGGCTACCTGTCGATCCCGGCGCCACGGCGAGGGGAGCGCGTCACGGTCACGTTCCCGGTGCCCGAGACGGCGACCACCGAGGTGGCGGCGGGACGGGAGTACCGGGTGCGCTGGCGGGGGGACGACGTGATCGGCATCAGCCCGGAGGGGACCGCCCGGCCGATGTACAGCGGGCGCAAGGTCCATCCGACCGCACCCCGGCGCGACTACGAGCCGGCCCGGCCGGCGAAGGAGTGGGCATGGTGAACTGGTCTCTCCCCGAGGTGCCCGCAGGCGACTCGCTGCGGCCGTACGACCTGCGCTGCGAGCACCGCGGCACCCCGCTCGGCATCGGCACGCCGGTGCCCCGGCTGAGCTGGCGGCTGGCCTCGGACCGGCGCGGCGACGCGCAGGACGCGTACCGGATCCGGGTCCGCGCGCGCGGCGCCCTGGTCTGGGACAGCGGCTGGGTCGAGGGCCAGGACGTCAGCGCCGACTACGGCGGCGCGCCGCTGGCGTCGTTCACCCGCTACACCTGGACGGTCGAGGCCCGCAGCGAGACGGGGCCCGGCGGGGCGGCGGAATCGTGGTTCGACACCGGGGTGATGCACCAGGACGAGTGGGTGGCGGCGTGGATCGGGCACGATCCCGAGACCGAGCCGCCGTTCGAGCCGCCCACCGACGAGGGCGAGCCGCGTTCCGCCCGCACCGCGGGCCTGCCCGCGCCCCGGTACTTCCGGCGCGTGCTCGACCTGCCCCCGGCGACCGCCGTGCGGATCGCGTGCAGCGCCAGGGGGCTGTACGAGCTGCGCGTCAACGGCCACCGGGCCGGCGACGGCGAGCTGACGCCGGGCTGGACCGACTACCGGCGGCGGGTGCCGTACCAGGTGTACGACGTCACGGACCTGGCCGCCGACGGACCCGTCTGCGTGGGGGCGATCCTCGCGGACGGCTGGTGGTCCGGCAGCCTCGGCTGGGACATACGGCAGCAGGCGCAGCGGTACGGCCGGCGCCCGCAGTTGCTGGTCCAGATCGTCGCCGAGCACGAGAACGGCTCCCGTACGGTCGTCGGCACCGACGGGCGCTGGCGGGAGAGCACGGGGCCGCTGCGCCACGCCGACCTGCTCATGGGCGAGTGGTACGACGCGCGCCTCGAACAGCCCGGCTGGGACCTGCCCGGATTCGACGACGCCTCCTGGGCCCCCGCCGGAGTCGTGGACACCGCGCACGACATCCTCGTCCCGTCCGCCGCCGAACCCGTCCGCGTCACCCAGGACCTCGTGCCGGTGGACGTCCGCCGGGGCGACGGCCGTACCATCGTCGACCTGGGCCAGAACATCGCCGGCCGGGTCCGCCTGGTGGTGCGCGGCGCCCCCGAGGGCGCCCGGGTCACGCTGCGCCACGGCGAGGCGCTGGACGACGACGGCGGCCTCTACACCGCCAACCTGCGCTCGGCCGAGGCCACCGACCACTATGTGGCGGCCGGGGCGGCGGTGGAGACGTTCGAGCCGCGCTTCACCGTGCACGGCTTCCGGTACGTCGAGGTCAGCGGGCACGCGGACGTCGAGGTCGTGGGGCGGGTGCTGCACTCCGACACGCCGGTCGCGGGCGAGTTCTCGTGCTCGGACGACATGGTGCGGCGGCTGATGAGCAACATCCGGTGGAGCCAGCGCGGCAACTTCGTCTCCGTGCCGACCGACTGCCCGCAACGCGACGAACGCCTCGGTTGGACCGCCGACGCGCAGGTGTTCCTGCCGACCGCCTGCTACAACGCGGACGTGGCCGCGTTCTTCACCGGCTGGCTGGCGGACCTGCGGTACGCGCAGACCGGCGACGGCGCGGTGCCGGACGTGATCCCGCACGTCATGACCGAGCGGCACGGCACGCCGGGCTGGGGCGACGCCGCCACCGTCGTCCCGTGGCACCTGTACCGGGTGTACGGGGACGAGCGGGTGCTGCGCGACAGCCTGCCCAGCATGCGACGCTGGGTGGACCACGTCGAACGCCACAACCCCGACCTGATCTGGCGCTACCGGACCGGCAGCCACTACGGCGACTGGTTGCAGGCGGGCGTGCGGACCTCGCGCGAGGTGATGGCCACCGCGTACTTCGCGCTGAGCGCGGAGCTCACCTCGAAGGCCGCCTCCGTGGTGGGCGACGTGGCCGCTTCCGCCCACTATGCCGAGCTGCGTTCAAGGATCGGGGACGCCTTCGTCCGGGCGTTCGTGTCGGCGGACGGCCAGGTCACGGGCGACACGCAGACGGGCTACCTGCTGGCCCTCGCGCACGGCCTGATCCCCGAGCCCCTCGTCCCGGCGGCCGTCGGGCACCTGGTGGCCGACCTGGAACGGCGTGGGCGACGCCTGACCACCGGCTTCGCCGGGGTGGGGCTGCTCGGCCCGGTCCTGTCCGCGCACGGCCACCACGACCTGGCCTGCTCCCTGCTGCACGACGACCGCTACCCGTCGTGGGGGTACTCGATCAAGCGGGGCGCGACCACGATCTGGGAGCGGTGGGACGGGTGGACGGAGGAGGACGGCTTCGGACCCGTCGCCATGAACTCCTTCAACCACTACGCGCTGGGCTCCGTCGGGGCATGGCTGTACAGCGGGGTCGCGGGGATCGGGCAGGAGGAGGGGTCCGTCGGGTTCCGCCGCCCGCTCATCCGGCCGCTGCCCGGCGGCCGGCTCCAGTGGGCCGCGGCCTCGTACGACACGCCGCTGGGCCGGCTGGGCAGCCGGTGGGAGGTGGACGGGAACACGCTCCGGCTGGAGGTCCGCATCCCGCCGGGGGCCGAGGCCACGGTGCACGTGCCGACCACGGATCCGGCGTCGGTCCGCGAGTCCGGCGCTCCCGTGCCCGGCGAGGTGGCCGGCGGGGCACTCGTGTGGCGGGTGGCGCCCGTGCCCGGCGAGGTCAACGGCGGGGCGCTGGTGTGCCGGGTCGCGTCCGGCCGCTACGAGTTCACCGCGGCGTGGGAGCGATGACGGACGGCCGCCCGGTGACCACGTGGGCGACCGCCACCGAGCAGCCCGGGGGAGGCCGTCCGGTGACCACATGGGCGGCCGCCGCCGAGCGGGCGGGGGCCGGGCTGCGGGATCTCACCGTACGCAACCTCGTGCGGACCAGCGCGGGCGGAACCGGCCTGCGGGTACGGCTGACCAACGCGCTCGGGGACCGGCCGGTGACGTTCGGGCACGTCCGCGTGGGCGTCCCGCGCTCCGGGGCGGCGCTGGTGCCGGGGTCGAACCGGACGGTGACGTTCGGCGGGCGGCCGGAGGTGACGCTGGCCCCGGGCACGACCGCGCTCGGGGACCCGCTGCCCGGCCGGGTGGCGCCCCGGCAGCGCCTGGCCGTCAGCCTGCACCTGCGAGGCGACGGCGGCGTCCTGACCGGCCGCAACCGGGCAACGGCCCCGCCGGACGACGCGGCGTACCGGTCGCTCCCCGGTGACCACGCCGCCGACGAGGACGGGGCCGCGTACGTCGAGGGGGTGGCGGTCTGGCACTGGCTGGACGCGTTGATCGTCACCGCGCCCGAGCCGGTGTCGGCGGTGGCGGTGCTCGGGGACTCGATCACGACCGGGGTCGGCTCCGAGACTGGCCACGGCTGGCCGGACCTCCTCGCCGACCGGGCCCTGCTGGAGTCGTGGCCGTTCGCCGTGGTGAACGAGGGCGTGTCCGGCGGCCGGGTGCTGGCCGCCGGGACGGGACGCGACGCCGAGGCGCGGCTGGCCGCCGAGGTGCTGGCCAAGCCGGGGATCGGCGTCGTGATCCTGCTGGCCGGCATCAACGACCTCGGGGCTGGCGCGCGGGCGGATCCGCTCGTCGCCGCCTACCGGCGCATCGTCGAGCGGGCGCACGCCGCCGGGGTACGCGTGATCGGCGGCACGCTCCCGCCCTTCGCGGGCGCGGAGTACCACACGGCCGAGGCCGAGCGGGCTCGGGAGGCGGTGAACGCGTTCGTACGGGAGGGCGGCGTGTTCGACGGGCCGGCCGACTTCGACGCGGCACTCCGCGACCCCGCCGACCCCCGCCGCCTGCTGCCCCGCTACGACTGCGGCGACCACCTGCACCCGAGCGCGGCGGGCCACCGGGCGATGGCCGCCGCGCTCGAACCGCGCGTGTTGCTCGACGCCGCCGGTCAGCGGCCAGGTCTGGGCAGGCGCGCCGCCGGCTCCGGGCGGTGGATGCCCCGGGGGCGGTAGCCGAGCGCGTCGGAGACGCCGAGGTGGTCGGCGAGCAGCCAGATGATGGCCAGCCACATCTCGGTGCCCTGCAGCCCCGGCGTGCGGGCCGCGCCACTCCCCCTGGTCAGGGCGAAGCTGAGGCCCGCCCCATCGTGCCAGCCGCCGACCGCCCGGACGAGGTGCTCCCTGGCCCACGCCGCGCCCTCCTCGCGGCGGTGCCGGGTCTGCCTGCCCAGCAGCCACAGCGGGTGGATGACGTCGAGCACGTTGCAGGCGTTGCCGGTGTCCGGGCCGAAGTAGCGCGGGTCGCGGGCCTGCGCGAGCACGGTGTCGACGGCCCGGTCCGGGTACGGCACCGGGACCCCGGACTGCGCGAACGTCCCCCGCGTCAGCCGGTAGAACCCGTTGACCACCTGCAGCCAGCCCGCGTCCGGGTCCGGCTCGCCCCACATCCCGTGGGCCTGGCTGCAGCGGGTGAGCAGCCATCCGTACAGGGTCTCGGTCTCGCCGCGCACGCCGAAGTCGGCGAGGTTGCGGTGCAGGCCGGTGCCGAACGCGTCCACCCACGAGCCCGCCGTCCAGGCGTTGCGCTCCCAGTCGAGGGCGTCGAGCGAGGCGATCAGGTCCTGCGAGGTGACGTTCGCGACGGCGTGGACCGGGTGCCGGAACCGGGTGCCGAGCAGGTCGAGCGCGTAGCCGACGCAGAGCACGTGATAGGCGCTCACCCCGTCCAGCTCCGGCGGCCCGGAGGCGCCGAGCTCCGGGACCAGGCCCGTGGCCGGGTCCTGGCGGTCGCGCAGGAACGCGACGATCTCCTCCCGCGCCGGGGTCGGGGGCGGGCCGTCCAGGAGGAGGTCGGCGATCTCCACCGCGTCACACCAGGCGCGCACGGTCAGCGGGGCGTCCGGGCGGTCCACGTACCGCTCCCCCGTCCAGCAGCGCCCCAGCACGTCCTCCGCCTGCTCCCTGGCGCGGGCGGCGAACCCGGCGAGCAGCCCTTCCAGATCGTCCCCCGGGCCGGTGGCGGAGGGCCGGCCGGCTGCGGATGGCCCTCCGCCCACTGGGCTCCGGCGGTCGCGGATGCGGCGGGCCGGGTTGCCCGCGACCATGGCCCAGGCGGGCACGTCCTTGGTGACCACCGCGCCCGCGCCGACGACGGCGTGGTCACCGATGGTCACCCCGTCGAGCACGACCACGTTCGAGCCGATCCACACGTCGTCGCCGATCCGGATGCCCTTCGACGTGATCGCCTGGCGGAAGACCGGGCGGTCGGGCGCGGTGCCGTGGTTGAAGCCGAGCAGGGACGTGTGCGCGCCGATCCGCACGGCGTCGCCGAGCACGATGTTGCCGCGCACCACGGCGTACGGGTTGACGGTGCAGTCGTCGCCCATGACGACGTCGTCGGTGACGTACGCGTGGGCCGCGATGTAGCAGTGGTCGCCCATGCGCAGGCGGTCGGCGTACACGGCCGCCAGCGGCGAAACGAACACCTTGCCCGCCGCCTCCAGCTCGAACCCGGCCCGCAGCTCCGCCAGGTGGCTCTCCTGGGCGCGGCGGTCCTCCTCGGTCGCGTGGTCCCAGAACAGCCACGGGCAGAAGTCGAACTTGGTCGGTTTCGTCATCAAATCTCCTTGAACGTGGTTAACGTCATCGACCAGGAGTGGCGGCGGACCGGCAGCCGGTACCGCTCGGGCAGGGCGGGGCCGCAGGAGGCGCTGCCGAGGCCCTGCTGCCCGTGGTCCAGGTTCAGCCAGACGCGTCCGGAGTCGCGCAGGTCGTGCGGCCTGCCCGCCGCCCGCAGCGCCTCGCTGGTCCAGCGGCGGGCGGTGAAGTCCAGGTGCGGCTCGCCGTCCACGCGCAGGGTCGGCAGCCCCGGGCCGGACAGCTCCAGCCAGCGGGTCTCGACGTGGTTGCCGTTCTCCTGCGGCACCACGTACGGGGTCTGGAGCGCGTCGATCGCCAGCGCGAACCGGCCCACCCGCGCGGCGTCCCGGCTGTCCGCGTACGACTCGCCGGGGCCCCGCCCGAACCACGTGACGTCGGTGTAGCCGCCGGGCAGGGCGAACCTGGCGCCCATGCGCGGCGGGCTCACGTTCAGGTGTCCGTACGCGGTGTCGTGCCAGTCCCCGACGGGCTCGGCCTCGATCCGCAGGTGCAGCGCACCGTCGCGCCACTGCCAGGTGTACGTGGTGCGGAAGCCGAGGGTCCGGGTGGCCGGGCCGCTCCGGCCCCGGACGACGAGCGTGCGGTCGTCCGGCCTTTCGAGGGCGACGGTCCGGTGCAGGAAGCGGTCGAGCCCCACGGCCTCCCAGTCGGCGGCGAGCGCGTTCCTGGGGCCCTGGCCGCGGTCGTTCTCGGTCGGGGCCCGCCACACGTCCAGCACCGGCCCGTCCAGCTCGACCCCGTGCAGCCGGACCAGCCGCCCTGTCCTGGGCTCGAACACCGCCCCACCCAACCGCAACCCCGCGAGGGTCGGTGGGGCGGTGGGCGGAGGGGGCGGACGGTGGTGGGGGGTGGGGCCGAGGCGGGACTGGGTGAAGGCGACCACGTGCCCCGCCGGCGCCCAGCGGGTCGCGGTGGCGAGCGCGGCTTCGATCGTGATCCACGTCTCGCCTTCCAGGGTGCGGACCGCCACCTCCGGCAACGGCACCCGCACCGTCTCCCGCGGCCCGCACCCAGGGACCCGCAGCACCCCGCCCCCCGGCGCAGGGACGCCGTCCACCTCCACCCACCACCGGAACTCCAGGTGCCCGAGGTCGATCAGGTCGTGCTTGTTGGCGACCACCACCTCCCCCGCCCCCACGTCGACAGCGATCCCGACCGGCTCGATCGCCTTGCGCAGCTCCGCCAGCCCCGGGGACGGCGTGCGGTCGGGGAACAGCAGCCCGTCCAGGCAGTACCGGCCGCCGTTCGGCTGGTGGTCGACGTCCCCGCCGTGCCGGAAGTACGGGCGTCCCTGCGCGTCGTGCCCCGTCAGCCCGTGGTCGATCCACTCCCACACGAACGCCCCGCAGAAGCGCTCGTACGACTCCAGGATCGCCTGGTAGTCGGCCAGCGAGCCGGGCCCGTTCCCCATGGCGTGGGCGTACTCGCACAGCAGGAACGGCAGCCCGCGACGGCGCACGTCGTCGGCCGACCCCGGCACGACCCCGTCCGGCGGGTCCTCCTCGCGCCGCCCGATGCGCTCCAGATCGTCCAGCGACGGGTACATGAGGCTGTGGAAGTCGGAGTGCCGGTAGCTCGGGTCGCGCTCGTAGTGCAGCGGCCGGCCGGGGTCGCGGGCCCGGATCCACCGCTCGATGTCGCCGAACGCCGGCCCGCTCCCGCTCTCGTTGCCCAGCGACCAGATGACGACGCTGGGGTGGTTCTTGTCGCGTTCGACCATGCGCCGGGCCCGGTCGAGCAGGGCGTCGCGCCACATCGGCTCGGCCGGCGGGTTGCCCTCCCAACCGGCGTAGATGAACCCGTGGGTCTCGATGTCGCACTCGTCCACCACCCACAGCCCGTACTCGTCGCACAGCCGCAGGAACTCCGGGTGCGGCGGGTAGTGGGCGGTGCGCACGGCGTTGACGTTGTTCCGCTTCATCAGCACGATGTCGCGGATCATGGTGTCGCGGTCGAGCGCGCGGCCGCGTTCCGGGTGGTGTTCGTGCCGGTTGACGCCGCGGAAGAGGACCGGCGCCCCGTTGATCAGCAGCCGCCCGCCGGCGATCTCGACGGTCCTGAACCCGATCGGGAGGTCGATCGTCTCCCCGGCCGCCGTGAGGGTGCCGCCGTAGAGGCGCGGGCGCTCCGCGCTCCACGGTTCGACGCCGGGGACGGTGACCTCCTCCCCGTTGGCGACCGCGAGACCCAGCTCGGGGATCTCGACCAGGCCGGGGGCGTCGGCGGTGACGAGGAGGGTGCCGGAGCCGTCGGAGGCGTCATAGGAGGCGCGGACGGTGAAGTCGTCGATGCCGCCGGAGGGGCGGGCCAGCAGCTCCACGTCGCGGAAGATGCCCGGCAGCCACCACATGTCCTGGTCCTCGAGGTAGCTGCCCGACGACCAGCGGTGCACGCGTACGGCGAGCAGGTTGCCGCGCGGCCGGACGAGCCCCGTGACCTCGAACTCGAACGGCAGCCTGCTCCCCTTCGAGTGGCCGAGCAACGAGCCGTTCAGCCACACCGTGCCGCAGGAGTCCACCCCCTGGAAGCGCAGCACGGCTTTGCCACCCGGCCAGTCGTCGGGCAGGTCGAAGCGGAGGCGGTAGTCGCCCGTGGGGTTGCCGTCGGGCAGGTGCGGCGGGTCGATGGGGAACGGGTAGGCGGTGTTGGTGTAGAGCGGGCGGTCGTACCCCTCCAGGACCCAGTGCGACGGCACCCGGATCGTCTCCCAGCCGGTGTCGTCGAGCGCGGGGTCGGGCAACGAGGGGCCGGTGCCCTCGGCCGTGCCGGAGAGCCGGAAGCGCCACTGGCCGTTGAGCGACAGGCGCGGCGCGTCGGAGAGGAAGTCCGCGCGTGCCGCCCGCCGCCCGGAGCCCGGCCCGGGGTCTTCGTGGAAATCCACTATCCATCCCCTTCCAGACCAAAACGTTTTAACCCTAGACGCGAACCCCTGAGAAGACCACCCCCACATAATTCACCTGATGCATTGACATCAGACATTGAATAAATATATCATGCATAAATCGTTTCAATAAGGTAGGTGCGCCCATTGAGAGGGTTTCTGCCGGATTGGGAATCGTTACGCCGTCACCGCATCCCCGAGTGGTTCGGGGAGGTCAAGTTCGGCATCTGGTCGCACTGGGGCCCGCAGTCCGTGGCGAGCTCGGGCGACTGGTACGCCCGCCACCTCTACGGCATGCAACCCGCCTCCGAGCCCTGGGAGCGCCGCCGCGCCGACCGCCAGCACGCCCACCACCGCGACCGCTTCGGCGCGGGCGGCGCGAAGGACCTCTTCCACCGCTGGCGCGCCGAGCGCTTCGACCCCGGCGAGCTGATCGACCTGTACGTCTCCAGCGGCGCCCGCTACTTCGTCGCCCTGGCCGCCCACTGCGACAACTTCGACCTGTGGGACTCCGGGCAGCACGCCTGGAACGCCACCCGCGTCGGCCCGCGCCGCGACATCGTCGGCGCCTGGGAGCGGGCGGCCCGCGCGGCCGGGCTGCCGTTCGGGCTCAGCTTCCACAACAACTGGACCTGGCGCTGGCTCGACGTCGCGCACGGCGCCGACCCGGCCACCGGCGAGCCGCACGACGGCGGGCTGACCAAGGGCGACGGCGCCGGCACCTGGTGGGAGGGCCTCGACCCGGCCGAGCTCTACCCGGCCAGGCACGCCCCGGGCGCCAAGCCCCCGCCCCAGGTGGCCGACCGCTTCTACGCCCGCGTGCGCGAGGCGATCGACCGCTACCGCCCCGACCTGGTCTATCTCGACGACGGCCGCCTGCCGTTCGACGCGGGCAGCGTCGTCGAGTCGGAGCCGGTCAGCACGCGCGGCCTCGACCTGCTCGCCCACTACTACAACACCTGCCCGACCGGCGGCCTGGTGACCGTCAAGGACGTCCCCGACGCCGACCGCACCGCCGTCGTCCTCGACTGCGAACGCCGCCAGCTCGACGCGGCGCAGCAGTACCCCTGGCAGTTCGACACCAGCGACGGCGAGTGGTTCGACTGCTCGGACGACGACCCGATGTTCCACCCGCGCAAGACGTCGCAGCAGGTCGTGCGCACGCTGATCGACGTGGTCAGCAAGAACGGCACCCTGCTGCTCAACGTCCCGCAGCGCGCCGACGGCACCGTGGACGCGCACGCCCGCACCCTGCTGGGCGAGGTGGGCGACTGGCTGCGGATCTGCGGCGAGGGCGTGTACGGCACGACACCGTGGAAGCGCGCCGCCGAGGGGGCCACGGGCCTGGGCGAGACGAAGGGCTACGAGGGCTACAACGAGGCCGACCGCGCCTACCGGCCGGGCGACATCCGCTTCACCCGGCGCGGCGACGCGGTGTACGCCACGCTGCTCGCCTGGCCGGCGGACGGGACGGCCGCGATCGCCGGCCTGGGCACCGGCGAAGGGCTGCTGGAGCGCCGCCCCGCCCGGGTCGAGCTCCTGGGCCACGGCCCCGTCGCCTGGCGGCTGGCCGAGGAGGCCCTGTATGCCGACCTGCCCCCGACGCCACCCACGAAGGCCGCGTACATGCTCAAAATCACCTGACCTGGAGCCCCTGACATGGCGACCAACCTGCGAACGTGCGACCTGATCGACCCTCTCGGCATCGAGATCACCCGCCCGACACTCAGCTGGCAGCTGACCGGCGCCACGACGCAGACCGGCTACCACGTACGGGTCGAGCCCGACTTATGGGACACCGGCGAGGTCGAGTCGGCCGACCAGCGCGTGGTGTACGACGGGCGGCCCCTGACCTCCCGCACGGCGGCGCGCTGGCGGGTGCGGGTCCGCGACGCCGACGGCCGGTGGTCCGGCTGGAGCCCGCCCGCCCGCTTCGAGCTGGGCCTGCTGAGCCCGGACGACTGGACGGCCTCGTGGATCACCCACCCCGACTGGCACGACGAGGGCAACCCGCGCGCGGGCGAGGGCAGGCCGCTGCCGCTGCTGAAGGGCGAGTTCGTCCTGGCCCAGCCGGTCGTCCGCGCCCGGCTGCACGTGGCGGGCCTCGGCGTCTACGTCGCCACGGTGAACGGCGGGCCGGTGACCGACGCCGTGCTGGAGCCGCCGTACACAGACTTCGGCAGGCGCGTCGTGTACGCCACCCACGACGTGACCGAGCTGCTGCGCGAGGGCCGCAACACGCTCGGCGTCGAGCTGGGCCCGGGGATCGCGCACGTCTTCCCGCACCAGGACCGGTACATGAAGTTCTTCGGCTCCAAGGCCGCCCCACGGGCCATCGCGCAGCTCGAACTGGACTACGCCGACGGCTCGTTCGGCCGGTTCGCCACGGGCCCCGACTGGCGGGCCGCCGAGGGCCCGACCGTGCGCTCCCACTGGTACGGCGGCGAGGACCACGACGCCCGCCGCACCACCTCCGCCTGGCAGCCCGCCACCGTCGTCCCCGGCACGAAGGACGTGCTCAGGTCGCGCGCCTGCCCGCCCATCAGGGTCACCGAACGGCTGCCCGCGACCGCCAGGCTGGCCGCCGCCGACGGCACGCCGGTCTTCGACGTCGGCACGGTCGTCGCGGGCTGGGCCGAGCTGAGCCTGGACCTCCCGGCCGGCCGCCACCTGCGGCTCGTGCCCGGCGACCAGCTCGACGACTACGGCCGGGTCATCCAGTCGAAGCCCACCACCGGCGCCCCGATCTTCAACACGTACGTCACCAAGGACGGCCCGCAGACCTGGCACCCGAGCTTCCGCTACGACGGCTTCCGCTACGTCGAGGTCCAGGGCCTGCCCGAACAGGTCGGCCCGGAGGCCGTGACCGCGCTCGTGCTGCGCGCGGACAACACCCCCACCGGCTCGTTCGAGACCTCCGACGCCCTGGTCAACGACATCCACACGATCATCGACCGCGCGGTGCGGGGCAACATGTACAGCGTCCTCACCGACTGCCCGCACCGGGAGAAGCTGGGCTGGCTGGAGCAGACCCACCTGCTGTTCGACGTCGTCGCCTACAACTACGACGTGGCCGCCTACTACCGCGAGCTGCTGGTCACCATCGCCGAGGCGCAGACCGGGGACGGGCTGGTGCCGGACATCGCGCCGGAGTTCCTGGTGTTCGACGCCCCTTTCAGGGACGACCCCAACTGGGGCGGCGCGATCGTCCGCATCCCGTGGCAGCTCTACCGCTGGTACGGCGACCCGTCGGCGATGGAGACGCACTACGACGCGATGCGCCGCTACGTGGACTACCTCACGTCGAAGGCCGAGGACGGCATCCTCGGCCACGGGCTGGGCGACTGGATCGGCCTGGACGACTCGACGCCCGTCCCGCTGGTCTCGACCTGGGGCTACTGGCGGGCCGCGGGCACGCTGGCCCGCGCCGCCGGCGTGCTGGGCCGCGACGACGACGCCAAGCGCTACCGGGCCCTGACCGAGCAGATCACCGCGGCGTTCTCCCGCACCTTCGCCGGGTCCCGCAGCCAGGCGTCGGAGATCCTGGCGCTCGACATGGGCGTGATCACCGACGAGCTGGTGCTGGACCGGATCTCCGAGGCGGTGGCGGGCGGCGGCATCACGGTCGGCGAGATCGCGCTGCCCGCCCTGTTCAGGGTGCTCGGCCGGGCGGGACGGCACGACGCCCTGTGGGCGTTCGCCACCTCGACGAGCCATCCCAGCTACGGCTACCAGGTACGGCACGGCGCCACCGCGCTCACCGAGGCGTGGGACGGGCCGACGCGGGGCCTGTCGCAGAACCACTACATGCTGGGCGCCATCGACGCCTGGTTCTACCGCGGCCTCGGCGGCATCGGCCAGGCTCCCGGCTCGAACGGCTTCCGCCGGCTGCTGATCGAGCCCGCCGCCCCCGGCGACCTGGAGTCGGTGCGGGCGAGCACCGTGACCCCGTACGGCGGGGTCGAGGTGTCCTGGACCCGCGCGGACGGGGAGTTCACGCTCGACGTGGTGGTCCCGCCGGGCTCGTCGGCCGAGGTGCGGCTGCCCGACCTCGGGCTCGCCCGGCACGCCGTGCCGGACGCGGCGGTCAAGCTCGGGGCCCACGCCTATGAGGTGCCGGCCGGGCGGTGGACGTTCGGGGCAGGCAGGTGATCGGCACGTACGACGCCGCCCGCGTCAGGACCCCGCACAAGACCGGCAGGCTGCTGGTCGAGGGGTCGCGGGAGCCGGGCAGGTTCGACAGCCTCTTCGTGGACTGCCCGTTCGTGTGCTCCGACGGCGGCGAGTACCTGATGACGTACGTCGGCTTCGACGGGACCGGCTACCAGACCGCGCTGAGCCGATCGGCGGACCTCGTGTCGTGGACGCCGGGCGAGGTGATCCTGCCGCGCGACCCCGCGCACCCGTACCGGGGCTACAACGCGGCGCTCACGTCGATCGTGCGCGACAACCGCCTCGACTCCCCCGGCCAGGTGAGCCGGCTGGACGGCCGGGCGGTCGGCACGTACCACGCCTATCCCGAGGCTGGCATGGAGATGGGGGCGGCGGTCATCGGGTTCGTGGCCAGCGACGACCTGCGTACCTGGGTGGACGTCGGATCGGTGCTGCGGCCGCAGGACGGCGGCGCGTGGGAGCGCGGCGGCCTGTACAAGTCGTGGCTGCTCCGCCACGACGGCCTCTACTACTGCTTCTACAACGCCAAGAACCGCACCTACGACGGCTGGCGCGAGCAGATCGGCTACGCCGTCTCCCCCGACCTCGAACGCTGGGAGCGCCCGGAGCCCGGCCCGGTCGTCCCGCACGGCGGGCCGGGCGAGTTCGACGAGCGCTTCGCCTCCGACCCGTGCGTGCTGCGCGACGGCGACTGGTGGGTGATGTTCTACTTCGGGCTCTCGTTCGACGGGCACGCGAGGGAGAGCTTCGCGGTCTCCCGCGACCTGCGTACCTGGCGCAAGAGCGGCGAGATCCTCATCGACGTGGGCCCGCCGGGCTCGGCCGACGACACCTACGCGCACAAGCCCGCGCTCGTCTCCCACGGCGGGCGGCCCCACCACTTCTACACGGCGGTACGGCGGGTCGAGCCGTACCAGGTCGGCGAGCACACGCTGGTCGAGCGGCGCGGCATCTCCCTGGCCCATGGATAGGAGCGCACCATGAAGTCCCGCAGGAGCTTCCTGGCCGTGGCGGCCGGCGCCGTGCTGGCCCCCCAGCTGGCCGGGCGGGCGGAGGCGGCCCCCGACCTGGACGGCTGGGCCAGGGTGCCGCGAGTCCGGCGGCGGATCAGGCCGCCCCGCTTCCCCCGCCGCACCTTCCCCGTCACCCGCCACGGGGCGGTCGGCGACGGGACCGCGATGTGCACCGAGGCCTTCAGGCAGGCGATCGCGGCCTGCGCGGCGGCGGGCGGCGGGCGTGTGCTCGTGCCCGCGGGGACGTACCTCACGGGCGCCATCCACCTGGCCGACAACGTCGAACTGCACCTGGAGGCGGGCGCCACCATCCGGTTCAGCCGCAACCCCGCCGACTACCTGCCGGTCGTCCACACCCGCTACGAGGGTGTCGAGCTGATGAACTACTCCCCGTTCGTCTACGCCTACGAGCGGGAGAACGTCGCGATCACCGGCAGCGGCACGATCGACGGCCAGGCCGACGCCACGCACTGGTGGGACTGGTCGGGCGACCCGCCGCCGTCCGAGCGTCCCGACAAGAACCTGCTGGCCGCCATGGCCGAGCAGGGCGTGCCGGTGGCCGAGCGGGTGTTCGGCGAGGGCCACTACCTGCGCCCCAACCTCATCCAGCTCTACCGCTGCCGCAACGTCCTGATCGAGGGTGTGACGGTCAAGGACTCCCCCATGTGGAACATCCACCCGGTCCTGTGCACGAACGTGACCATCCGCGAGGTCACCGTGGACAGCCCGAACGGCCCCAACAACGACGGCTGCGACCCCGAGTCCTGCGTGGACGTGCTCATCGAGCGGTGCGAGTTCAACACCGGCGACGACTGCGTGGCGATCAAGGCGGGCAAGAACGCCGACGGCCGCCGGGTGAACGCGCCCTCCATGAACGTGCTCGTGGACTCCTGCGTGATGCGCGACGGCAACGGCGGCGTGACGATCGGCAGCGAGACCACCGGCGGCGTGCGCTGGGTCTACGCCTGGAACTGCACGATGAGCAGCCCCCGCCTGGAGCGCGCGATCCGCGTCAAGACCAACCCCGACCGCGGCGGCTACGTCAGGGACGTCTACTTCCGGGACATCACGGTGGGGCAGGCGGCCGACGCGGTGATCGAGGTGGCCCTGAACTACGAGAACAAGGACACCGGCCCGTACTTCCCCGACGTGGGCGCCATCGACGTGCGCCGCCTGCGGGCCGGGCGGGCGCCCAGGGCGTTCAACCTGATCGGCAACCCGGGCAACCCGATCAAGGGGGTGCGGGTGGCCGGCAGCGTGTTCGAGGAGATGGCCGAGGACGACGTCGTACGCGAGGTGACGGGGTTCGTGCTGCGCGACGTCTGGATCAACGGCCGCCGCGTGGACTCCGGTGGATGAGACGGTTCCGCCCCTGATCAGGGCTCGACGAGGCCCGCGCGGATGGCGTAGCGGGTCAGGTCGAGGCGGTCGCGCATGCCGAGCTTCTGCAGGATGTTCGCCCGGTGCCGGTCCACGGTCTTCACGCTGATGACGAGCGTCTCCGCGATCTCCTTGGCCGAGTTGCCCTCCGCGATCAGCTTGACGATCTCCTCCTCCCGGGGCGTCAGGATGCTCTCCGGCATGCGCTCGCCCTCGCGCGAACGCTGCAGGTAGTCGCGGATGAGCGCGGTGACCGCCCCGGGATACAGGAACGGCTCGCCGCGCATCGTGGCCCGGCACGCCTCCAGCAGGTCCTGGTCGGCGACCGACTTGAGCACGTATCCCGAGGCGCCGACCTTGAGGGCCTCGAAGAAGTACTGCTCGTTGTCGTACATGGACAGGATCAGGATGCGGATGCCGGGCGCGCGGCGGGAGATCTCGCGGGCCGCCTGGAGCCCTGTCATCCGCGGCATCGCGATGTCCAGGATGGCCAGGTCCACCGCGTCCTCCGACGCGGCCGCGACGGCCTCCGCGCCGTCGGCGGCCTCGGCGACGACCTCCAGGTCGGGCTCCGCGTCGAGGATCATCTTGAGTCCCCGGCGGACCAGCGCGTGGTCGTCGGCCAGCAGGATCCTGGTCTTGGCAATGCTCACCGCGTTGGGCTCCGATCGTTCGGGATGGTCAGGTGGACGCGGGTGCCTTCCCCCGGCGGGGAGTCGACGGTCAGGCGGGCGCCGATCAGCAGGGCGCGCTCGCGCATGCCCCGGATCCCGGCCCCGTCCTGGCGCGCGCCGCCCTGCCCGTCGTCGGTGACGCGCAGGGTCAGCCGCCCGTCGTGCGTGGCCAGTGACAGCTCGGCACGCGTGGCGCGGGCGTGCCTGGCGATGTTCGTGAGGCTCTCCTGGGCGATCCGGTACAGCACGAGCTCGACGTCCGCGCCCAGCTCGGGCAGGTCGTGCTGGACGGCGCGGGTCACCTGGACCCCGCTCATCTGCGAGACGTCGCTGCACAGGGCGCTCAGGGCGGCGTGCAGCCCGAGGTCCTCCAGCACGCCGGGACGCAGCCGGCGGGCGACCTGCCGGACCTCGTCGAGGCTGGCGCGTACGGTCTCCTGCACGCCGTGCAGGTCCTCGCGCAGGTCGTCCGGCGCGCGGTCGACCACCCGCTTCAGGCCGAGGAGCACCACGGTCAGGCTCTGGCCGATCTCGTCGTGCAGCTCGCGGGCGATGCGCCGCCGCTCGCCCTCCTGGGCGGCCAGAGCGTGGCCGCTGCTGGCGCTGCGCTCGGCCTCCAGGCGGTCGAGCATCGCGTTGAACGTGGCGATCACGTGGGTGAGGTCGCTGTTGCCGCCGTCGGTCAGCCGCTCGCCGGTGCGCAGCAGGTCCACGCGCTGCATGAGCGTGGTCAGCGCGTCCAGCGGGGCCAGGCTGCGGCGCAGGAGCAGCGCGTTGGCGGCCAGCATCAGCGCCAGGCCCACGATCAGCACCGGCACCTCGGCCAGCACGAGAGGCGCGGACACGGTGGCCGGTGAGATCGCGAGGACGAGCGTGGCCACCGCGAACACCAACCCGTTGATCATGAACAGCCGCCGGAACAGCGCCTGTGCCGGGCTCCCGGTCGTCCTCTTCGCCCTCTCGGTCATTTAACCAGCCTCTTTGTCTCCCGGCCCGGTTGTCGATCCGGCCTGACCCCCATCCTGCGGGACGTCCCTACATGCTCCGTCCCTCCCGGTATGGGTGCTGGACCCGATGGTGCCGGGCCCGCCCGGACCACGAGACTGGGACGGAGCCGCCGCCCGCGAAGGATGTCCTCGAAGCGGCGCGCGCGACGAGACGATCATCCTGGAGCGGCGGCTCACCAAGCCCGAACCCGTTCCGACTCCGGAGGTCGATAGCCGTGTGCCGCCAATCCCACCTTGTATCGTCATGCCCCGCCGCCCGGTCCGGGCCGCCGGGGCTTGACGGATGAGCGCATACGTAGCCCTCGCGATCTTCCTGGTCGCGTTCTTCTTCATCGCCACCGAGAAGGCCGACAAGGTCAAGGTGGTGCTCATCGCCGCCGGGCTGATGGCCGTCCTGGGCCTCGTCCCCGGCGCGGAGGTGTTCTTCTCCGAGCACGAAGGCATCGACTGGAACGTCATCTTCCTGCTCTTCGGCATGATGATCATCGTGGGGATCATCAAGCAGACGGGGGTCTTCGACTACCTCGCCATCTGGGCCGCCAAGCGGTCGCAGGGCAGGCCGTACCGGCTGATGGTCATGCTGATGGCGATCACCGCCATCGCCTCGCCCTTCCTCGACAACGTCACCACGATCATGCTGGTCGCGCCGGTCACCGTGATGGTGTGCGACCGGCTGCGCATCCCCGCCCAGCCGTACCTCATCGCGGAGGTGCTGGCCTCCAACATTGGCGGCGCAGCGACCCTCATCGGTGACCCGCCCAACATCATCATCGGCAGCCGGGCGGGGTTGACGTTCAACGACTTCCTCGTCCACATGGCGCCGATCGTGGTGGTCGTCTTCGCCGTGTTCGTGCTGCTCACGCGGGTGCTGTTCCGCGGGTCGTTCCACTATGACGCCGGGCACGCCGCGGCGGTGATGGCGCTGGACGAGCGGCGGGCCATCACCGACCCGCGGCTGCTGACCCGCTGCCTGGTGGTGCTGGGCCTGGTGATCGCCGGGTTCGCGCTGCACGCGGTGGCTCACGTCGACCCGTCGATCGTGGCCCTCGTGGGGGCCGGGGTGATGCTGATGGTCTCGCGCACGGACGTCAACGAGGTGCTGCGCGAGGTCGAGTGGCCCACGCTGGTCTTCTTCATGGGCCTGTTCGTCATGGTCGCGGGCCTGGTCCACACGGGTGTCATCGGGGCGATCGGCACGTGGGCCCTGGGCGCGCTGGGCGACGACTACTTCGTCGCCGCGACGGCGCTGCTGTTCGGCTCGGGCGTGCTGGGCGCGTTCTTCGACAACATCCCGTACGTCGCCACGACCGCCCCGATCGTGGAGGGCGTGGTCGCGCAGATCCCCGACCCGAGCACCGGGCAGGCGCTGTGGTGGGCGTTCGCGCTGGGCGCGGACTTCGGCGGCAACGGCACGGCGGTGGCGGCCAGCGCGAACGTGGTGGCCCTCGGCATCGCCGCGCGTTCCGGACACAAGATCACCTTCTGGCAGTTCACCCGGTACGGCATCGTCGTGACCGTCATCAGCACGCTGATGGCCTGGGCGTACGTCTGGCTGCGCTACTTCGCCTGACCGGGGAGATCAGGGGAAAGTCAGGGGCGATCACCGATGAGCGCCCCTGACCCGAGGAGGCATCGTGGGCCTCATGAACCGCCTCACCCAGATCTCCTTCACCGCGGCCCCCGCCGCGCTGCTCGCCGGCAGTCTCCTCACGCGCCTCCCCGGCGCCGACGCCGTCGGCGGGCCGTGGTGGGCGGCCGCGCACGCGGTCCTGCTGGCCGGGTTCCTGATGTTCGGCGTCATGCTCCTGGCGCTGCGCCGCATGGCGGGGCCCGTGACGGGCGGGTGGCGGGCGGCGGCGGACGCCGCCACGGCGGTGGCGCTGCTCAGCACGGCCGCCAACGTCGTCGGTCTCGCCGTCGACCTCTACAACAGGTTCGAGAGCCCGCGCGTCGCGGCGTGGGAGCCGTTCGTCTACGGGGCCGCCTTCGCCGCCCTGGTCGCGCTGGCGTCCGTGCTCGCCGCGCTCCGGCGGGTCACGGTCCTGAGCGCGGCCGTCACGGCCACGGGCGTGGCGGTGCTGATCGGAGGGGTGCTCGAACCGGCCCTGACGCCGGTCGGCATGGCGCTCATCTGGCTCGGCACGCTCCTGCTGAGCAGGGGCCCGGCCGAACCGGCGGGGCAGATCCACTACCGGCTCCACTGAGCGATCGCCGGGGCTTCAAGTGGGTACGTCCATGAAGGTCCCGACTCCCGGCTTTCATGAAGGAGTGGTTCCCCATGCTCTACGTCTTCGGCTTCGAACGGATCGGCGTGGCGGTCAGCGACATCTACTTCGTCGACCCCGACCCGATCAGGGGACAGGAGGGCGCCGAGCGCGGCGTGCGCCTGGAGCTGCGGAAGCTGCATCCCGGCGAGCTGAACGGGTCGATCTACTCGGCCCGGCCCATCACCGTCGAACGCCCCCTGTGGCGGGTGGACCTGCTGGAGTCGGTCAACAGCGCACCCGGCAGCTTCGACCGCACCCACCATCACCCCGGCATCGACGGGTGGGAGCCGGGGCGGCGGGTGTTCGACAAGGAGCTCTCCGGCGAGCCGCTGAAGTGGCTGAGCGGACGGCTGGCCGACCTGGAAGGCGTGCTCGACGAGGTCGGGGTGGACCGCGGTGAGGTGAGCCCGGCGGACGTGGCCGGCCTGCGCGAGCGTGCCGAGGAGATCGTCGGGACCGTCGCCCGCCTGCTCGACGGCGTCCACTCCGGCGCCCTCGCGACCCCGCCGGACGACGCCTCGGCCGCCGCCGTCCGCGCCAGCTGGTTGTAAGGACGATCTAGGGGGCCAGGCCGGAGGCGATGCCGTCCAGGACGAGGCCGAGCTTGCGGTTGAACCACACGGAGGCCGGCTCCGACAGCGCCCGCCGCATGACGGGCGCCACCTCCGGGCCGACCGCCTCGGCCCAGGCGTCGGCCGAGCTGTCGCGAACCTTCGCCGCGCCCGCGGGCGCGTCCAGCTGCTGGCCCCTGCCGAAGACGTCGATCGCCAGGTCGAAGACGGTGTCGACGGCGAGGAACGCGTCCTCCACCGCGAAGCCGTAGCCGATCAGGCGCTGGACGGCCGCGCCGAAGCGGTGCATCACCTCGTCGGGGAAGCGCCTGAGCTTGAGGAATTCCTTGATCAGGCCGGGATGCGCCTCCAGCAGCGCCCACAGCGCCCCGGCCTGCCCCTCCAGGTCCGAGCGCCACTCGCCGGTCGGCTCCGGCCAGTCCGCCTTGCCGATCGCGCGGTTGATGGCCACGACGACCAGCTCCTCGCGGTCGGCCACGTGGCGGTAGAGGGCCGAGTGGGCGACCCGGAGGCGGTCGGCCACGGTGGCCAGGGTCAGGTTGTCGAACCCGACGGCCAGCGCGGCGTCGGCGATGTCGGGCCGGGTGATGCGCGGCGGGCGGCCCCGCGGGCGGCCCAGCACGCGCCACTCCCGCGCCGTCGTCTCCTCACCCATCGAGCCCCCTACCGCCGTCGATCATGTCGCGCCGGGCCGTCCACCGGTCAGGCGCGTACGAGGCGCCAGCCGCGGGCCCGCGCGCGTTCTTCCCAGAACGCAGCGTACCGGCCGCCCGCGTCCAGCAGCTCCTGGTGGGTGCCGCGCTCGGCGATCACGCCGCCCTCCAGCATGACGATCTGGTCGGCGGCGGCGATCGTGGTCAGCCGGTGCGCGATCACCAGCAGCGTCCGGTCGCGGGCGAGCGTGGCCAGCGCGTCCATCAGAGCGGACTCGTTCTCCGGGTCCAGCGCGGCGGTGGCCTCGTCCAGCAGCACGATCGGCGCGTCCTTGAGGATCGCGCGGGCGATGGACACCCGCTGGCGCTCGCCGCCGGAGAGGGTCGCCCCGGCCTCGCTGACCCTCGCCCGCCAGCCGCCGGGCAGCCGCGCGGCGATCTCCTCGACGCGCGCCAGCCGGCCCGCCTCGCGGACCTCCTCGTCCGTGGCGTCCGGCCGCCCCAGCCGGATGTTGTCCTCCAGCGTGCCCTCGAACAGGTACACGTCCTGGAACACGATCGACAGCTGGGCCATCAGGTCCTCGGGCGGGTAGTCGCGCACGTCGTTCCCGCAGACCCGGACCGACCCGGCGGAGGCGTCCCAGAAGCGGGCGATGAGACGGGTGAGCGTGGTCTTGCCGGACCCGGAGGGCCCGACCAGCGCGGTCACCGTGCGGGGCGCGACGGTGAAGCTCACGTCCCGCAGCAGCGGCCGCTCATCGTAGGCGAAGCTCACCCCGTCCAGCTCGATCGACGGCTCGCCGGCCCGCGTGCCCACCCCGCCGACTCCGGTGAGCGTCAGGAACCGGCCGGAGGTGAGCAAACGCTTGCCTTCGGCGATCTCGTTCC
>NZ_JBSFTC010000028.1:0-73170 GCF_053590415.1 Nonomuraea sp. NPDC003201 | reverse complement strand
CCGCCCGCACCCGCTGCGCGACCTCGGGCTCCTGGGGCAGCTCGATGCCCCGCATGGCGACGGCGGCCCCCAGCAGCGTGGCCGCCCGCTCGGCGTCGTCGCCATCGAACGCCAGCGCGGCCAGCGCCTCGAACGCCCGGGCGGTCTCGGGCAGCGCGCCCGACTCGATCGCGCCCGCCACCGCCCGCTCGTAGGACTCTCCGGCCGTCTTCCGATCCCCTTCGGCCTCGGCCACCCGGCCCAGGCCGACGTGGAGCCGGGCCAGGTTCCCCGCCGATCTGACCCATACGGGATCCGACTGCCGCAGCGCCCGCTCGTACAGCTCCCGCGCCCGTGCCAGGTCGCCTTTCGCGGCGGCCACGTCACCGAGCCCGCGCAGCGCCGAGGCCAGGTACGTCGTCAGGCCCGCCCGCCCCGCCAGCTCGGCGGCCCGCTCGTAGTCGGCCCGCGCCCCGGCCGGATCGGTCGCGATGCGATGATCGCCCCGGTTGCACAGCAGGTCGGGCAGATCCTCCTCGGCCCCGAGCTGCTCGGCCAGCGCGATCGCCTCCTCCACGCGCGCCACGGCCGTCGCGTCGTCGCCGCAGGTGCCCGCCAGCCACGAGAGCCCGTCCAGGGCCAGCGCCATGCCCCAGCGGTCGCCGAGCACCCTGAACTGGTCGAGCGCCGCCGTCAGATCCGCCTCCGCCGAGGCGAACTCCCCGGCGGTCATCTGCGGATAGGCCCAGATGAACCGGGCCATCGCCCGCTCCCACGGGTCTCCGTCCCGCGCGGCCCGCCGCAGCACCCTGAGCGCCACCGTCGGATCGATCGAACCCGCCGTGATCATCGGCCACAGGAACGTGACGAGCGGGTACCGCCGCGCTCCGGAGCCGTCGGTGACCATCGTCTCGGCCAGGCTCTTGTGGCTCTCCCAGGCGTCCCTGCCGGTGCTCCCGGCCAGCGCCGACAGCAGGCACAGCACGTACGCCTCGCCCAGCTCCGGATCCGGCGCGGGACCCGCCGCCTCCAGCAGCGCCACCGCCGGGGCGGTCGCGGCGGCCCGCATGCCGCGCATCCACAGGTACGACGACTGGGCCGCCAGCAGCCGCATGCCGAGCGCGACCTCCCCGGACTCCGCCGCCCAGCGCAGCGCCGCCTGCAGGTTGTCGTGCTCCGCGGCGAGCAGGTCGAGGTGGTGGAGCTGGTCGGCGCCGCGCAGGTGCGGGTCGGAGCGCTCGGCCAGGTCGAGGAAGTACGCGGCGTGTGCTTTCCGTACGGTGTGCGCCTCGCCGGCCAGCTGCTCGGCGCAGAACGCGCGGATGGTCTCCAGCATGCGATAACGGCCGCCGCCCGGCTGGAGGAGCGATTTGTCGGCCAGGGAAACCAGGAGGTCCTCGGCATCCGCCAGCCCGCACACCTCGGCGGCGGCCGTGGCCGTGGCGCCGCCGGAGAAGACGGTCAGGCGCCCGGCCATGGCCTTCTCCCGGTCGGTGAGCAGCTCCCAGCTCCACGCGACGACCGCGCGCAGGGTCTGGTGCCGGGGGTCGGCCGTCCGGCTGCCGCGCGACAGCAGGCTGAACCGATCCTGGTCCGCCAGCCGTACGGCCAGCTCGTGGGCCCCGTGCGTACGCAGGCGGGCGGCGGCGAGCTCGATGGCCAGGGGGAGGCCGTCGAGTGCCGCGCAGATGCGCTCGACCGACTCGTCCGGGGTGAAACCCGGGCGCGCGGCGGCGGCCCGGTCGGTGAAGAGCCGGACGGCGTCGGCGGGGGCGAGCGGGTGCACCGGCCAGACGTGCTCGGCCGTGATGGCCAGCGGCTCGCGGCTGGTGGCGAGGACGCGGAGGTCGGGGCAGGCGGAGAGCAGGCGTTCGGCGAGTTCGGCGGCGTCGTGGACGACGTGCTCGCAGTTGTCGAGGACCAGCAGCATCGGCCGCCCGGCCAGCGCCGCGACCAGCCGGTCCGCCGGCGCGGACCGGTCGCCCGGCCCGATGGCGCGGCCGCCCAGCAGGCCGCTCTCCCGCACGCCGAGCGCGCCGAGCACGACCTGCGCGAGATCCACACCTACCCCCGCCGCCTCTGGCCCCGCTGCGCTCGTCCCCGCCGCCCCCGGTCCCGCTGCGCTCGTCCCCGCGACGCTCGTCCCCGACACGCCGGTGCGCGCTGAGGCCAGCTCGACCAGCACCACCTCGGCAGGCTCCCGGGTATCGCCCATCGGCGGCTCGGCGAGCGACCGGGCGACCTCGACCGACAGCCGGGTCTTGCCCGCGCCGCCCGGCCCCAGCAGCGTCACCAGGCGCGCGGAGCCGAGCAGCGCGGACACCGCCGCCACGTCGGCGTCCCGTCCGACGAAGCTCGTCAGCCTGGCAGGCAGCGCGCGACGCACCGGCGCGCCGGGATCCTCCGCCCCGCGCAGCAGGCGGCCGTGCAGGTCGGCCAGCTCGGCCGACGGATCCGCGCCCAGCTCGTCCGCCAGCAGCCGCCGGGTGTCCTCGAACACCACCAGCGCCTCCGCGGGCCGCCCGTCCGCCTGGAGGGCACGCATGAGCCGGCCGCGCAGCCGTTCCCGCAGCGGGTGCCGCTCGATCAGCTCGCCCAGCTCCGCCACGACCTCCCGGTGGGCGCCGCGCCGCAGGTCGGCCTCGATCCGGTCTTCGAGCGCGGCCAGCCGCCGCTCCTCCAGGAAGGCCCCGTGCTCGGGGTCCAGGTCCGCGACCGCAGGCCCCCGCCACAGCGCCAGCGCCTCACCCAGCAACCCCGCTGCCCGGACGGGATCCCCGCCATCCTCCAAGGCGTCCCGGCCCGCGTCGGCGAGGCGCAGGAAACGGTGGGCGTCGATGTCGTCGGGCGCGGCGAGCAGCCGGTAGCCGAGCTCGGTCAGCTCGATCGCGACCCCGTCCCGCCGCAGCCGGGAAACCTGCGAGTGCAGCGCGTGCACCGCGTCACCGTGGGCCCGATCCCGGTAGAGGACGTCGACGAGCCGATCCCGGGAGACCACCTCCCCGGGGCGGAGCAGCAGCAGCGCCAGCAGCGCCCGCCGCGCGGGACCGCCGAGCGGCACCTCGCCCCCGTCCGCGCGCCAGGCCATGGTGCTGCCGAGGATGCCGAACCGCATGGACGCTACTTTAGAACTCGTGACCAAGCTTCCCGCCGCTCCCGAGCCGCTTTCCGCACCGGTGTTCGACAGCCACTGCCATCTCGACATCATGGTCGGCAACAGGCAGGCGTCATCCGGCGACCCGGTGGCGCAGGCCGCGCAGGCGTCGGAGGCCAGCGTTCGGAGCATCCTGGAGGACTCCAGGGCGGTCGGCGTGACGCGGCTGGTCACCATCGGCTACGACCTGAGATCCTCCAGGTGGAACGCCGACGTGGCGGCCGAGCAGGAGGGCGTGTACGCCGGGGTGGCCATCCACCCGAACGAGGCCCACGAGGCCACGGCGGAGGTCCTGGCCGAGATCGAGAGCCTCGCGCGGCGGCCGGAGGTGCGGGCGGTGGGGGAGACCGGGCTCGACTACTTCCGTGACTGGGCGAGCAAGGAGGACCAGCACGAGAGCTTCCGCGCGCACATCGAGATCGCCAAGCGCACCGGCAAGGCGCTGGTCATCCACGACCGCGACGCGCATGACGACGTGCTGAGGGTGCTGGCGGAGGAGGGTGCGCCGGACAAGGTGGTCTTCCACAGCTTCTCGGGCGACGCCGAAATGGCGAAAAAGTGTGTCGAAGCCGGATATTTCATGTCCTTTTCCGGGCCTGTGACGTACAAGAACGCCGCCTACCTCCGCGAGGCCGCCCAGACCGCCCCGCAGGAGCTCATGCTGGTCGAAACCGACGCCCCCTACCTGCCGCCGGTCCCGCACCGCGGCAAGCCCAACGCCCCCTACCTCATTCCCCTCACTTTGCGCTGCCTGGCGGAGGTCAAAGGGGTCCATCCGGATCAGTTGTGCGAGGCGATCAGTGCCAACGGAGTCATGGTCTTCGGCGAGTGGTGACCATCTTTTGCTGAACCCGCGGTTGCGGGGACGAGCGCGGCGCTAACGTTCGGGCGGTCCTGACCGTTACCGGAATCGGGCGGCCCGTGGCCGCACCCGGAGGTGCTTCGTGCGAGGTAAGAGGCGCGCGCCTCGTCCCCCGATCCCGTGGCGTTCGCCGTGGACGCCGGTCGTGTGCCTGGCGGGCATGGCGGCGCTGGGGGCGATCGTGGCGGTGTCGTCCCTGGTCAAAGAGGTCGTCGTGATCGTCGACGGCAGGCAGTCGCAGGTCCGCGCGTTCGCGGGGACCGTGCACGACGTGCTCGCCGAGGCCGGGGTCTCGGTGGGGTACGGCGACCTCGTACGACCTCCCGCCCATGAGGACGTCACCGACGGATCCACCATCGAGGTACGCCACGCCCGCCCGATCACCCTGACCCTGGACGGCCGTACCAGCCGGCACCTGGTCACCGCCACGAACGTCGGCGACGCCCTCGCCGAACTCGACCTCACCCCGGCCGCCGGCAAGCTCTCCGCGCCGCCGGACGGCGCGGTGCCGCTGTCGGGGATGGAGCTGACCGTCTACACCAGGCGCAGGGTGTACGTGGTCGCCGGAACGAGCCGGATCGCCTCGCGCACCACCGCCAGGACGGTACGCGAGGTGCTCAGGCAGAAGCGCATCCCGCTGCGCCGCGGCTACGTGGTGAACCCGCCGCTCGGCAGCTTCCCCAAGGACGGGACGGTCATCACGGTCACGCCATCGCACACCGTACCGATCCGCCCGGAGGTCCTGCGGCTCAACTGGCAGGCCCTGGCCGCGTGCGCGGCTCAGGGCGACCCCCAGGCCTACAACCCGGATGGGCCGTACTACGGGATGTACCAGTTCAGCCTGCCCGTGTGGCAGGCCGCAGGCGGGATGGGGATCCCCAGCACGTGGCCGGCGGAGGAGCAGACGTACCGGGCGCAGGTCCTCTACCAGCAGATGGGCAGCCGCTGGCAGACCCAGTGGCCGAACTGCGCCGACCGCCTCTTCGACCCGCCCCAGTAGGGGGTCATCCCGATAGGGACACCCCGAAATCCGCGCCCTTGGCCGGCTGGATCGGCTGGAGCGTCTCGGCGTTCCGCCCGGCCACGGCCACCTTCCCGTACGGCCGCGCGTCCGGCTGCCCCACGAACAGCTTGTTGCCGCTGAACGCCACCGACCACCCGGACAGCCCGTCGCCGGTCGCCAGCTGCCGATCCTCGGCCGCGTTCTTCCAGGAGACCACCCGGACACCGCCCCCGTACGGGGCGCCGATGGCCAGCCTGCCGTCCGCTGAGGCCGCCATCGAGAACCCGAACGCCTGCTTGCCCCCCTGCGTCACCCTCCGCGTCGGTTTCCTGCCAGGGTCGAGCAGCTGCACGTATCCGGGGCCGGGGGAGCTCACCGCGTACCCGGAGCCCTCGCCGTACACCACCGAGTAGCCGAACCTGTCGCCGGAGACGTCGGTCGGCGAGTCCAGCTTGAACGACGTGATCTTGGATGCCAGCACGTCGTCGATGAAGACCACCGACCCTGAGTCGATCTTGCCGGTCTCGACCTGGCGGCCGGCGCCGTCGTCGTTCTCGTACGGGACGCCGACGACCAGCTCGTTCTTCGGCCCGAACGCCATCGACCAGCCGAACTGGTCGCCGACCTCGCTGTTGCCCCGCACGTCGTCGGACTCCTGGCTGATCCTGCGCAGCTGGCCGGTGCCCTGGCGTACGTAGATCGCGCCCACGTCGGGGAGCCGTCCCTCGTCCTCGTACGGCGCGCTGATCGCCAGCAGGTCGCCGCGCGCGGCCAGCGACCAGCCGAAGTGCGCGAACCGCTGGGGCTGGGCCGCGGTCAGCCGCTGGGGAGGCGTGGCGCCGCCGCCGTAGACGACGTACGCGGCGCCGGCGTCCTCGGTGCCGTCCACGTCCGCGTACGGCGCGCCGATCACCAGGTCGGCGCAGGCGTCGGCGTCGACCTTGGCCAGCCGTACGGACCAGCCGAAGGCGTCGCCCCTGGCCAGGTCGGGAACGGTGACGGGAACGACCTTGTCGCCCGACAGCACGCTCACCGAGCCCTTCTGGTCGTCCGCGAACGGGTCGCCCACGGCGACGTCGTCCACCCCGTCACCGTCGAAGTCGGCGGCTCCGGCGCAGGCCGCCGCGCCGGTGTGCATGAGCGGTGTCCCCGTCGCGAGCATGAGCGCGATGAGCGCGGATCGGATCATCACAGCGCGACCTCGATCTGCTTGCCGTTCTCGAGCATGGTCGCCGTCAGCTTCACGGGTTTGCGGTACATCGCCAGGTCGAACACGAACGCGCTGTCCACCCGCCCGCCCGGCAGGATGGCCGGGGGCAGGGTGAGGGCGGCCGGGTCGTGTTCGCCGCCCCGGTCGTCGACCATGGTGACGACGGGCTGGATCAGCTGCCTGCGCTCGCCGCCGGGGTTGAGCATCGTCCAGCGGATCACGCAGAGCTGGCCCTGGGTCGCGGTCTTGCCCTCGTACTCCTTCAGCCCGCACTCCGGCGCCGACGCGACGATCGCGACCGGGTCGTCGAAGTTGGCGCCCAGCGCGAAGCGGCGGCCCACGTCGTTCGGGCCGGCGGTGCCGGTCGTCTGGGACGGGGTGCCGGGGGTGGCGGTGGTGGGCGTGTTGCGGGCGGAGGTGACGATCAGTACGGCCACCGTCACGACGATGGCCAGCACGGCGGCCGCGGCGGCGATGAGCCACCGGGTGCCCTTCGTCCGGGACCCGCCGAGGGTGTCGGGTTCGTCGTTGCCCGCCAGGGTTTCGGGCGGCCGGGTGTTGTCGCCGGGCAGGCTGCCTTGACGCAGCTGCACCTGGGCTTCCGGTCCACCCGAGCGGGCCTGCTCCTTCTTCTTGGCCAGGGCTTCGGCCTGAGCCTGCTCCCGCTGCCGCGCCTGCGCCTCCCAGCGCGCGAACTCCTCCTTGGCGGCCTCTTCCTCCCTGCGCGCCAGCTCCTCGACCGACGGCTGAGGGGGCGCGCCCGCGTTTCCGAACGAGCCCGGCACACTGGGCGCACCCGAGACACCGGAGGCGCCAGGGATGCTCGGGTTGGCCGGATTGCCGGCGTTGCCGGGGATGCTCGGGGTTCTACCAGTGGCATCACTCGGCGGCGGTGTCGTGAAAGTAGCCGTGATATCCGGCTCATCCACGACATTCTGCGGCGGCTGCCATTCGTTGAGCATCTCGGTCGCGACCAAGGTGGGCGGATCGGCGGGGCGCGCCGGCGTACTGCCTCCCACCAGGGCGATCAGGAGATCCTGCGCCGACGGGCGCACGGTGGGGTCCATGGAGGTGGCCCGCCGTACTAACTCGTTGAGCGGCGCGGGCAGCACGCCCAGCTCGGGCGGGGCGTTCAGCACGCGCGTGGCCAGCGTGATGGGGTCGCCGCGGCCGAACGGGTGCCGTCCGTTGCCCGCGTACGCCACCAGGCAGCCCCAGGCGAAGATGTCGGCCGCCGGGCTGACCACCTCGCCGCGCACCTGCTCCGGGGCCCACCATCCGGGGCTGCCCAGCAGTTCGCCGGAGAGCGTGAACCCGGTCTCCCGGTCGAGCGCCCTGGCGATGCCGAAGTCGATCACCCTGGGTCCCGACAACGAAAGGATCACGTTCGCCGGTTTCAGGTCTCTGTGCACGAGCCCGGCCACGTGGATCGCCGCCAGCGCCGCCGCGACCCCCAGCGCGACACCGTGCAGCGGCCCCGGTTCGAGGGAGCCGTATTTCGCGATCTGCTCCGAGAGCGGGGTGCCCGCGATGTACTCGGTCACCATGTACGGACGTCCGTCCCCGGTGTTGCCGTTGTCCAGCACCTGGGCAGTGCAGAACGACGCCACCCGGCGAGCGTTCTCGACCTCCGCATGGAACCTGGCCGCGAAACCCTCCTGGTTGGCGAACTCCGCCTTGACGACCTTGAGCGCGACGAATCGACCCGTCGGTGCCCGCGCGAGGAACACGGTTCCCATCCCGCCCTCGCCGAGCCGGCCCAGCAGCCGGTACGGCCCGATTTCCCGCAAGTCCGTCGGGCGGAGCGGCGCGGCGCCCGTTGGCTCCATGAGGGACGTCCCTTCCTGTTCCACGCCATCCTCTCCTTTGGTCTCCCCAAGCGCCATCGATGGTTCTTCGATGCGAGAGACTGGTTGGATGATGAGGCTGTTGGGCCCTGCAGAAATACGTATTTTGGCGGACAAGCTAGATCTTCGTCCGACAAAAAAGCTAGGCCAGAACTTCGTGATCGACGCAGGAACCGTCCGGCGCATCGTCCGCGTGGCCGATCTTTCGGAGAACGACGTGGTCATCGAGGTGGGGCCGGGCCTCGGCTCGCTCACCCTCGCCCTCCTGCCCTCCGCCGCGCACGTGGTGGCGGTCGAGATCGACCCGGTGCTGGCGGGCCAGCTCCCCATCACGGTGGCAGACCGCGGCGGGCTCGACAAGCTCACGGTGGTGAACGCGGACGCCATGAGGATCACCCTGGACGATCTGTCCGGATTCGCCCCCACCGCCCTCGTCGCCAACCTCCCCTACAACGTGGCCGTCCCGGTGGTGCTCCACCTTCTCGAGGTCCTGCCGTCCTTGCGCAAGGGCCTGGTCATGGTCCAGTCGGAGGTCGCCGACCGCCTCGCCGCCGGCCCCGGCTCGAAGGTGTACGGGATTCCGTCGATCAAGGCCGCCTGGTACGCGGACGTACGCCGCGCCGGCCCGGTCGGCCGTACCGTCTTCTGGCCCATCCCCAACGTCGATTCCGGCCTCGTCTCCATGGTCCGCCGCGAGCCGCCCACGACGAGCGCGTCGCGCGAGGAGGTGTTCGCGGTGGTGGACGCCGCCTTCGCCCAGCGCAGAAAGACCCTGCGCGCGGCCCTGGCAGGCTGGGCGGGCAGCGCGGCCCAGGCGGAGGCGGCACTGAGAGCGGCCGGCGTGGACCCCTCGGCCCGCGGGGAGCAACTGGACATCACATCCTTCGCCCGCATAGCCGAACTCAAGCCCTAGGCCGTGTTTCGAAAGATCACGCATGTGAGGCGTGTCGCTGATCGTTGAACGAAGAGGTCTCCGGTAGTTGGTTCAACGACCAAGAAGAACGAAATACCGGAGACCTCGTGGCCAGCGTAGTGGTGACGAGGCGGCACGACCTCACTGACGCGCAGTGGGCGGCGCTGGAGCCGCATCTGCCTGCCGCATCGGGCAAGGGACGTCCGCCGAAGTGGAGCAGGCGACAGTTGATCGACGGGATCCGATGGCGGATCCGGACCGGGGCGCCGTGGCGGGACGTGCCGGCCTGCTACGGCCACTGGTTCACCGTGTATGGCTTGTTCCGGCGCTGGCAGCGTGCGGGGATCTGGGCGCGGATCCTGGCCGCCTTGCAGGCGTGTGCGGACGCTGCCGGGAAGATCGATTGGACAGTGAGCGTGGACTCCACCATCACCCGGGCTCACCAGCACGCGGCCGGAGCGCGCAGGCAGGGCCACCTGCAAAAGGAACCACCCGGCGGCGTGCACAGCGAGCCGGCCGATCATGCGCTGGGGCGCTCGCGCGGCGGGCTGACCACCAAGACCCATCTGGCTTGCGAGCAGGGCCGCAAGCTGATGGCTGCGGTGGTGACCGCCGGGCAGCGGGGCGACAGCCCGCAGTTCATCCCGGTGCTGGGCAAGATCCGGGTGGCCCGCCTCGGCGGTGGCCGTCCCAGGACCCGCCCGGACCGGGTCCTGGCCGACAAGGCCTACACCAGCAAAGCCAACCGGACTCATCTGCGCAGGCGTGGGATCAAGGCGTGCATTCCGAGCAAGGCCGACCAGGACGCTCACCGACGAGCCAAGGGATCGAAGGGAGGCCGCCCGGCCGCCTTCGACCCCGCGTTCTACCGGTTGCGCCACGCTGTGGAGTGCGGCATCAACCTGCTCAAATGCAATCGAGGCATGGCAACTCGTTACGACAAGCTCGCCGTACGCTACGAAGCCGTCGTCATCATCGCTGCGATCAACCAGTGGCTCAATGCCTTATGAAACACGACCTAACCCCCTCCGCGTCCCCCTCCGCGTCCCCCTCCGCGTCCCCCTCCGCGTCCCCCTCCGCGTCCCCCTCCGCGTCCCCCTCCGCGTCCCCCTCCGCGTCCCGCGTGTCCTCCCATCCGGCGCCCTGTCCACCTTCCCCAGCCACCCCCCCGGGCCGCCACCCCCCCGGGGCCGACACCACGCCCGGGCCACCATCCCCGGGACACCACGCCCGGGCCACTACGCCTGGCCGCCACCTCTCCGGGCCACCACCCCCCACCTCACCCCTCTCGCCCGGTACCCTGCCCCGCCCTCCGGCCCGGCCAGGCACCTCACCCTTCCGCCCGGGTGCCCTGCCCCACCGTCCCCGCAGGGCCCCAACCAGCCCTTCTGGGATGCCCCACGGCGCCCCTTCCGTCCGGTGCCCAACCCCACGCTTCCGTCCGGCGCCCCAACCGACTCTCCTCGTCGGCCCCACCCGACTCTCCCGGTCGGCGCCCAACCAGCCCTCCCGGCCGATGCCCTGACCCCACCCCGGCCGATACCCCTCCCGGCCAGCACTCCAATTCACCCGCGGCGCACCGATCCGATGTCGTTGTCCACAGCCCCACCCACCCAGCCTCCCGTTTTCCACAGAATCACGCTCGGCCCAACCCCATCTCCCGCCACCGAATGATCCTGGCCTCCACACCCACCACACGGTCAGGAGGCCACCATGATCACCCTCCCCACCTTCCTCAGGCTCACCCTCGGCGGCGTCCTCTTCGGCGGGCTCATCGCAGTCCTGACCCCCCTCCCGACCTCCGCCCAAGCAGCGGCGCCCCGGCCCCGGCCCCAACCCAGGACCCTGACGCCCCTCCCGACCTCGGCCCACACCGCAGCAACCCGGCCCCAACTCAGGAGCCTGACGCCCCTCTCGACCTCGGCCCACACCGCAGCAACCCGGCCCCAACTCAGGAGCCTGACGCCCCTCCCGACCTCGGCCCACACCGCAGCAACCCCACCCCAACGCAGGATCCTGACCATCAACCCCGAAGCCGAGCCCCTTCAACGCACCTCAAACCGGACGGCCACGGATCCCACAACCGGGCTCGATTCACTCCTACGCACCCCCGGCGGCAGGATCACCACCCTCACAAGGGGCCAGATCGCCGCCTCGGCCGCCCTCGACCAGTTGGGAGTCTCCTTCTCCTGGGGCGGCGGCTCAGCGAAAGGCCCCACCATCGGCATCGGAAGGGGAGCCGGCACAAGGGGCTTCGACTGCAGCGGTCTGACCCTCTACGCCTGGTCGAAGGCCGGCATCGCCCTCACCCACTACACCGGCGCCCAGTTCCGCCAGGGCCGCAGGATCCCGTTCCGCGCGCGACGCGCAGGCGACCTGCTCTTCTTCGGCGGCGGCACGGGCGACCCGACCCACGTGGCCCTGTTCCTCCGGGACGGCCTCATGATCCACGCCCCCAGAACCGGCGACGTGGTCAGAAAGACCAACTTCCTGGCCTCGCCGTACTTCCGCGCCGCCTATCGCGGCGTCGTACGTCCAGGCTGAGCACAGACCTTCACCAGCTCGCCGACCAACCCGGAGAGCAACTCCTGATCTTCCTGCCTGGACGGCTCGTACTCCGTGAGCCCCAACCCCGCCACCTCGAACCGCTCGGCAATGGCGGCGACGAGCGAGAGCAACTGTTCAGGCTGCAGCCCACCCGGCGTAGGACACCCCACACTCCGGAAGACCAGAGGATCGAGCACATCGAGATCGATATGAACGTAGACGACAGGCTCGCGCCCGTCAGGGCCGTCATCCCCGAGTGCCCCAGCACCACAGCCCTCGATCGCCGCGACCAGCCCCGCGCCGTCCACCACCGGGAGATGCCGGACCCCATGTTCCTCGACAAATGCGGCCTCACCCGAATCGAGGTCCCGCACTCCCACAAGCACGATCCGCCCAGGCGCCACCGGCTCCCGAGCCACCAGCCCCTCGGGCCCTTCCCCGGTGAGCGCTCGCAGCACCATCCCGTGATAGGCCCCCGAAGGCGACGACTCAGGCGTGTTCAGATCCCCGTGGGCATCGAACCAGACCACAACGAGCCGATCCCCGTACCGCTCCCGAGCCGCCGCAACCGGCTCGAGCTCAACCCCGCAATCCCCGCCAACGGTGACCAGGAGCCCACCTTGAGCCTGCCCGACCGCCGCACGAACCTTCACAGCCGTCGAGCGAAGATCGTCATCAACCTCGACACAAACCCGCTGATCCGCCGCCCCCACCATCCCGGCCAGCAACCGCGCCCCTTCCCGCAGGCGCTCAGCCGTGGGAGCCCCGGACCCCCGCCACTGCCCCACCTCAACCACCGTCACCCCGGCCATCGCGGCCTCCCTCGTCATCTCAGCCTCATCGGTCACACCCGGGAGACCAACTGCTCAAGCCGATACCCCGCAAACCAACGCTATGCGGGAGGACGGGAGTGCGACCAGGGTGGCGTTCTGGACCGGGTCGTGGGCGCCAACGCTACGTGGGAGGACGGGAGTGCGACCAAGGTGGCGTTCTGGACCAGGGCGTGGGCGCCAGCGCTGTGTGGGTGCCGGGGATCAGGCCAAGTTGGCGCCCTACACCGGCCCGTGGGCGCCAACGTTACGTGGGAGGACGAGAGCCAGACCAGGGCTGCATCCAAGACCGGAGCGTGGGCGCCAACGGTATGCGAGAGGCCGAGTACCAGATCGGGGCGGCGTCCTAGACCGGGGCGTGGGCGTGGACGCTATGCGAGAGGCCGAGGATCAGACCAAGGTGGCGCCCTGGACCGGGCCGTGGGCGGCTACGGCCGTGTGTGCGGCGCCCGTGGTGGTCAGGCTGAGGGCCAGGTCGCGGGCGTGGAGGGCGTCGATGGCCAGGAAGGCGCACGTCGGGCCCGACCCCGAGACGATCGCGCCCAGGGCCCCGTGCTGACGGCCGGCGTCCAGCGTGGGCGCGAGTTCCGGCCTCAGGCTGAGCGCGGCCGACTGGAGGTCGTTGCTCAGGTGGGCACCCAGAGAGTACGCGTCGCCCATACCCAGCGCCTCCATCAGGGAGTCGTCGAGCTGAGGCCACGGCACCTCGGCCTCTTCGGCCGCCCTGAGCCGGTCGCACTCGGCGTAGACGCTGGCCGTGGAGAGCCCGCCGTCCGCCAGCGCGAACACCCAGTGGAACGTCCCCCCGGTGGGCAGCTCGCTCAACTGCTCACCGCGACCGGTACCGACCGCCGTGCCCCCGAGCAGGGAGAACGGGACATCGCTGCCGAGGTCGCCGGCGATCTCCATGAGGTCTTCGAACGGCAGCCCCAGACCCCACAGCTCGTTGCACGCCACCAGCGCACCGGCGGCGTCGGCGCTGCCGCCCGCCATCCCGCCCGCCACGGGGATGTCCTTCTGGATGATCAGATCGACGCCGTACGTGCGACCCGCGTGCTTGGCAAGCGCCCGGGCCGCCCGGATCGCCAGGTTGCTCTCGTCGGTCGGCACCTGGTCGGACCACTTCCCGTTCACCGCCACGGTGATCGACTCGGACTCCTTGGCTACCACCTCATCGAAGATCGATACTGCGTGGAAGACGTTCACCAGGTCGTGGTAGCCATCTTCCCTGAGCGGGCCGACAGAAAGCTGTACGTTGACCTTCGCGGGCACACGTACGGTCACCGAACTCATCGATCTTCTGCCACTCTCATCACTTGCCGGGGTCAAGGACACTCGATGTTATCGAGGCCCGCCGCCCTGACATGCGGTTCTCGAAAGATGACCTCGGGAACGCCCAACTCATCAACACGCAGAGTCAAGTTCGTAGACATTTGCCCCAGATCTTCACTGGAGCATGGGCGTGCCCCGAGATGGACGGCGACGGCGACGGACGGTCCTACGACGTACGCTTCCAGCAACGGCCGCCCGATCGCGGCCTGGGCGCCTCCTGCGATGAGCGCCTCATTGCGGCGTGGACTCCTGCGACGCACGTCTCCCCTGGTGACGGATGCCCCCTATTGGATATGAACGCTTCCTGCGATGGTGATGCCTCATGGGATGTGGGCGTCTCCTGCGGTACGGGTGTTTCGTGGTGACGTGAGCACCTCCTGCGATGATGACGCCTCGTGGGATGTGGGCGTCTCTTGCGATGGCGTGCTTCGTGGTGACGTGAGCGCCTCCTGCGGTGGTGACGCCTCGTGGGATGTGGGCGTCTCTTGCGATGGCGTGCTTCGTGGTGACGTGAGCGCCTCCTGCGGTGGCGATGCCTTATGGGACGTGGCGTCTCTTGCGATGGGGTGCTTCGTCGTGACGTGAGGGCCTTCTGTGGTGAGGGGTGCCGGCAGGGACGTGGATTTTCCCCGGGATGGACGTCTTCTACGACGACCGGGACGTTTTCTACGACGACCGGGACGTCTTCTATGACGCACGCCTCGTGAGCGGGTCGTGCGTGTGTACGGCTGGCCGAAAGTGCTGCCGGGCGTACGAGATGCGGAGGCGCGCAAATCGTCGGGCGTCGGGTGGGCGGGGAGCCGATACCCTGGGGAGGTCATGAATCTGGTCAATCTTGAGTCGGTTTCCCATGCGTACGGGCCCAAGCCGCTCCTCAGCGACGTTTCCCTGGGTGTCGAGGCAGGCGAGCGCATCGGTGTCGTCGGCCGTAACGGGGGCGGGAAGACGACCCTCCTGTCCGTGATCGCGGGAGCGGTACAGCCCGACAAGGGGCGGGTCACGCATAATCGGGGCCTGCGGGTCGGGTTCCTGTCGCAGCAGGACACGCTCGACGCCGGCGCCGCCGTACGCGAGATCGTCCTCGGCGAGCGGGCCGAGCACGAGTGGGCGGGGGATCAGCGCGTACGCGAGATCCTCGCCAACCTGATCGGCGACCTCGACCTCGACGCCAGGGCCGGCGATCTGTCCGGTGGGGAGCGCAGGCGTACGGCGCTGGCGCAGCTGCTCATCGACGACCATGACCTGATCATGCTGGACGAGCCCACGAACCACCTCGACATCGAGGCCATCGCCTGGCTGGCCGGGCATCTGGCGGCGAGCAAGAGCGCGCTGGTGGCGGTGACGCACGACCGGTGGTTCCTCGACGCCGTGTCGAGCCGTACATGGGAGGTCGTGGACGGGCGGGTCGAGCGGTATGAGGGCGGCTATGCCGCTTACGTGCTCGCGAAGGCCGAACGGGCGCGGATCGCGCAGGCCGCCGAGGAGCGCCGCCAGAACCTCATGCGCAAGGAGATCGCCTGGCTGCGCCGTGGTCCGCCGGCCCGCACGTCCAAGCCGAAGTTCCGCATCGAGGCCGCCCAGGCTCTGATCGCGAACGAGCCTCCGGCGCGCGAGACCGTCGAGCTGATGAAGTTCGCCGCGGCCCGCCTCGGCAGGACCGTTTACGATCTTGAGGATGTCACCCTGCACGCCGGCGGGCCGGACAGCGGGCCGCTGGTGCTCGACGATCTCACGTGGCAGTTCGGCCCGGGGGACCGCATCGGGCTGATCGGGGTGAACGGCTCCGGCAAGTCGTCGGTGCTGCGCCTGCTCGCCGGCACGGTGGTGCCCGACTCCGGGCGCGTGATCAAGGGCAAGACGGTACGCCTCGCGCACCTGTCCCAGGAGCTGGCCGAGGTGGATCCGACCCGGCGGGTGCTGGAGTCGGTGGAGGAGGTACGCAAGTACCTCCAGGTCGGCAAGCGGGAGTGGACGGCCTCTCAGCTGCTCGAACGCCTGGGGTTCAAGGGCGAGGCGCAGTGGAAGGTCGTCGGCGACCTGTCCGGCGGTGAACGGCGGCGGCTGCAGCTGCTCAGGCTCCTCATGGACGACCCCAACGTCCTGCTGCTCGACGAGCCCACCAACGACCTCGACATCGAGACGCTCAACGAGCTCGAGGACCTGCTGGACGCCTGGCCCGGCACGCTGGTCCTGGTGAGCCACGACCGCTACTTCCTGGAGCGGGTGACCGATCGCTGCGTGGCGCTGCTCGGTGACGGCAAGCTCTCGCTGCTGCCCGGCGGGGTGGACGAATACCTCGAACGCCGCGCGGCCGGCACGGCCCTGACCGCCCGCCTCGCCACCTCGGCCAACGCCACCATCGCGCAGGCGCCCAGTGTCGCCGCTGCATCGGGGGGCGTCGCGGGTACGTCCACGCCCGATGAGGGGCTCTCGGGGCTGTCGGCCAAGGAGGAGCGCGAGCTGCGCAAGGAGCTCAACCGCCTGGAACGCCAGCTCGACAAGCTGAGCGACCAGGAGTCCCGCCTCCACGCGGCCATGGCGGATGCGGCCAGCGACTACGAGAAGCTGGGCTCCCTCGACGCCCAGTTGCGCGAGATCAACACCCAGAAGGACACGATCGAAGCGGAATGGCTCGAGGTCGCAGACCGCCTGGGCGACTGAGGCTTCGCGTCACACGCGGGCGAAGCGGCTCGGCGTGGCCGACCGCCTGGGTGGCTGGGGTTTCGGGTCGCCTGCGGTGGAGCGGCGTGGGGTGGCTGATCGCCTGGGGTGGCTGAGGCTTGCGTCGCCCGGGGTGGAGCGGCTCGGGGTGGTCGATCGCATGGGTGGTTGAGGCGTTGCGTCGCCCGAGGTGGAGTGGGCTCGAAGTGGCTGATCGCTTGGGGTGGTTGAGGCGTTGCGTCGCCCGGGGTGAAGTGGCTTGGGGTGGTCGATCGCTTGGGTGACTGACGCGCCGCCGCACACCCGCCCGATGGGGGCATGGTGTGCGCGGGTTGGGGTCGTATGAGAAGGGGGGCCTGCCGGGCGCAGAGCTAGCGGGGGGAGTCGAAGGGGGCGAGGAGGGTGCGGAGGAGGCCGGAGAGGGCGCGCTGATCGTCGGAGCCGAGGCCGGACAGGAGCTCGTGTTCCCGCCGCAACAAGTCCGCGAAGGCGGCGTCCACGCGGGCGAGGCCCGGGTCCGTCAAGGACACCAGGACGCCGCGCCGGTCCTCGGGGTCGGGCCGGCGGCGCACCAGGCCCGCCTGGGCGAGCCGGTCGATGCGGTTGGTCATCGTCCCCGAGGTGACGAGCGTGGCCCGCAGCAGGGTGCCGGGGCTGAGCTCGTACGGCTTGCCGGCCCGCCGCAGCGCCGTCAGAACGTCGAACTCCCACGGCTCCAGGTCGTGCTCGGCGAACGCCGCCCGCCTGGCCCGGTCGAGATGCTTGGCCAGTCGTGACACCCTAGAGAGAACCTGGAGCGGCTCGACGTCGAGGTCGGGGCGCTCCGCGCGCCAAGCCGCGACGAGGCGGTCCACCTCGTCTCTAGCATCCTCCGTCATGACACAAGAGTGTACTGTCTTGACATCGAGATATCTCTCTCGATATCAATTATCTTCATGTCAAGAGATATTTGGGACCCGGTAACGTACGCGGTCTACGCCGATGAGCGGTCGCGGCCGTTCATCGAGCTGATCTCCAGAGTGGGGGCGGTCGACCCCGATTATGTCGTGGATGCGGGCTGCGGCAGTGGTGAACTCACCGTTGAGCTGGCCAATCGCTGGCCCCGCGCGACCGTGGAGGGCTACGACTCCTCGCCCGCGATGATCACCAAGGCCCGCGGGCTGGGATCCAGGGTGCGGTTCGCGGTGGCGGACGTGGCCACGTGGCGTCCCGACCGGCCGATGGACGTGATCGTCTCGAACGCCGTCCTGCAGTGGGTGCCGGAGCATCGCGAGGTGCTGGAGCACTGGGTCGAGGATCTGGCCTCGGGGGGCTGGCTGGCGTTCCAGGTGCCGGGCAACTTCGGCGCGCCCAGCCACGTCGCCATCCGTGAGCTGTGCGCCTCCCGCGCCTGGTCCGACAGGCTTGACGGCGTCCTCAGGGCGCACCCGGTCGACGACCCGATCGACTATCTGGACCTGCTCAACCACGGCGGCGTGCAGGTGGACGCGTGGGAGACGACCTACATGCACGTGCTCCAGGGTGAGAACCCGGTGCTCGACTGGGTCTCCGGCACCGCCCTGCGCCCGGTCTTCGACCGGCTCGACCCGAACGAGCAGCGGCGGTTCAAGCAGGACCTCGCCAAGTCGCTCGCCGAGGCGTACCCGGCCAGGAGCTACGGGACCCCCTTCCCGTTCCGGCGGATCTTCGTGGTGATGCAGAAATGATCCAGGCGCTGCACCACGTCCAGCTCGCCGCGCCCAGGGGCAGCGAACCGGAGCTGAGGCGCTTCTACGAGGGCGTGCTGGGGCTGCGGGAGGTTCCCAAGCCGCCTGAGCTGGCCAAACGCGGTGGCGTATGGTTCAAGGGCGAGGGTGTGGAGGTCCACCTCGGCATCGAGGACGACTTCAGACCCGCGCGCAAGGCACATCCTGCCTTCCTGGTGGACGATCTCGACGCGTTCGCCCCCGGCATGGAGCCCGACCTTCTCTTCCCCGGCTACCGCCGGATCTATCTCTCGGACCCCGTCGGCAACAGAATCGAGCTCCTGCAAGTCGTGTGATGTTCACCTCAAAGTGGCATGATGTTCCGAAATCGGACTCTTGCGAGGTGTAGTGGGCATCGAGATCGAGGACAAATTTGACGTCCCTCCCGACTACGCGATTCCGGACCTGAGCCGTGTGGCCGAGGTCATGGGGCCGAAGAGCTATCAGCTGGTGGCTCTCTATTTCGACACCGCCGACCTGCGGCTGGCCGCCCGAGGCGTCACGCTCAGGCGGCGACGAGGCGGCGACGACGCCGGCTGGCACCTGAAGCTGCCCAAGGCCAAGGGGGTGCGACAGGAGATCACCTGTCCCCTCACCCGCAGCACCAAGGTCGTGCCCGGGGAACTGGCCGAGCTCGTCCGCGCCTACACCCGCGGCGCCCCGCTCGTGCCGGTGGCCGAGCTGGACACCCGCAGGAGCGTCACCGTCCTGCTCGACGGCGACGTCAAGCTCGTCGAGGTCGCCGACGACCGCGTCAAGGGCACGGTGTACGGGGACGAGCCCACGATCGTACGGTGGCGCGAGGTCGAGGCCGAGCTGCTCGCCCCCGATCGCCAGGCCGTTCTCGCCAAGGTCGGCAAGCGCCTCAGGAAGGCCGGCGCGACGCCTTCGGCGGCCACCAGCAAACTCGCCAAACTGCTCGAACCCGCCCCGCTCCCCAAAGCCCCCACCGAGCCGGACACGGCGGGCGAGATCGTCGTCGCCTACCTGGCCGGGCAGGTCAACGCCCTCCTCGCGCAGGATCCGCGGGTACGCAGGGCCGAGGACGACGCCGTGCACCAGATGCGCGTGGCCGCCCGCAGGATGCGCAGCGCGCTCAAGGCGTTCAAGAGCGTCATCGCGGACACCGCCCAGGTGCAGGACGAGCTGCGCTGGCTCGGGAACGTGCTCGGCGAGGCCCGCGACCTGGAGGTGATCAGGGCCAGGTTCGCCAAGGAGCTGGCCAGGCTGGAGCCCGAGCTGGTCCACGGCCCCATCCAGACCCGGCTCGGTACGGATCTGTACGAACGCGAGCAGGAGGCGTACGGCCGCATCAAGGAGGCACTCAGCGGCGACCGCTACTACACCCTCCTCAACGCGCTCGATCAGCTCGTCTCCGCCCCGAAGCTGGAGAAGGCGGCGGCCAAGCCCGCCCAGGAGAAGCTCAGCGCCATCGCGGCGGCCGGCTGGAACCGGGTGACGAAGGCCTACGAAACCGCTCAGGCCATAGAAGACCCGGAACGTCGTGAAATAGCCATGCATGACGTGCGCAAGGCCGCCAAACGCGCTCGCTACACCGCCGAAGCGCTCCAACCCACTCTCGGCGCGAGCATGGGCAAGCTGGCCAAACTCTCCGAGAACGTCCAGGAAATCCTGGGCACGCACCAGGACGGCGTGGTGGCGCAGGAGACGCTGTCGAAGGAGGCCGAGAGCGCCCGCCAGGCAGGCGAGGACACGTTCACGTACGGAGTGCTCATCGGCATCGAGCGCAGCGCGGCCGAGCGGGCGTACGCGGAGTTCCCCAGAGTCTGGGCAGAGACGGTCGGGGCGGTTATGAAGGTTCTATGAGGAACCTTCCCACCATCCCCTTCGAACGCGGCAACCCGCTGGAGGTGCCCGCCGCGTACCGCGACCTGCGGGCCGAAGCGGGCATCGCGAAGGTACGCACCCAGACGGGCGACGAGGTCTGGCTGGTCAGCGGCTACGAGGACGCGCGCAGCCTGTTCAACGACCCCCGGCTCGGGCGCTCGCATCCCGAGCCGGACAAGGCCGCCAGGCTGTCGGGCTCGGCCATACTCGGCGGCCCCCAGGGCGACATCGCCACGGAGAAGGCCGAGCACGACCGCATGCGCAAGCTGTTCATGCCGTCCTTCTCGGCCCGCAGGATGAAGGCGCTCAGCGACCACGTCGGCTCGCTCGTGGACGAGCGGCTCGACCACCTGGCCAAGCTGACGCCGCCGGTCGACCTGCACGCCGAGCTCTCCTTCCCGCTGCCCGTGCTGGTCATCTGCCAGCTCCTCGGGGTGCCGTACGAGGACAGGGAGTACTTCGGGGGCGTGTCGTTCCGCCTGGGCGACATGCTGGACCTGGAGAAGGGCCAGGCGGCGCGCGATGAGCTGAGCGCGTACATGGCCGGGCTCATCGAGCGCAAGCGGCGCGAGCCGGCCGAGGACGTGCTGTCCGACCTGGCGAACGAGCTGGACGACGACGGGAGGATCGCCGAGCTCGCCGGCGGGCTGCTGTTCGCCGGCCACGAGACCACGGTCAACCGCATCGACTTCGGCGTGCTGCTCCTGCTCGCCAACCCCGGCCAGCGCGACCTGCTCATCGCCGACCCGGGGCTGGCGCCCGGCGCGGTCGAGGAGATCCTGCGGATGGCGACGCCGAGCCTGCACGGCCTGCCCAGGTACGCCCACGAGGACATCGAGATCGGCGGCCACACGATCCGCCGGGGCGAGGCCGTGGTGCTCACCCCGGGAGCGGCCAACCGGGATGAGCGGATCTATCCGGATCCGGATGTGTTCGACATCCGCCGTCCGCCGTCCGACCCGCATCTGAGCTTCGGGTACGGCCCGCGCTTCTGCATCGGCGCCAGCCTGGCCAGGGTCGAGCTGGTGGCGGTGTTCGGCAGGCTGTTCCAGCGCTTCCCCACCCTGCGGACGGCCGTACCCGTCGAGGAGCTGCCACGCAGCGAGGGGAGGATCGCCGACGGCTTCGCGAAGCTGGAGGTCACCTGGTGAGCGGCACGGCCTCCATGCGCTCGGTCAGGCCGCGTAGCGCTCGACGCTGACGACGTGCCCGCCCGCCCGCTGCAGCACGGCGAACGCGCCCTTGCGCAGGTGCAGGTCCTTTCCGCTCAACGTCCTGATCAGGTCGGGGAGCACCTTGCGGTGGCTGCACACGGCCGCGGGCACGGTGATCTCCCTGACCATGGCGGATGTCTTCTGCGCGTCCTGCCCCTCCTCGCTGAGGAGGGGCTCCAGCTTGAGTTCGGCCCCGTACGGCTCCAGGGTCTGGACGCATCGGGCACTGGGGGAGCTGATCAGCAGCTCGGGCCGGTAGGCGGGCAGCGCGGTGGCCAGGTGCGCCGCCTGCGACCGGCCGTCGGTGTCGAGGGGGCGCAGCTCGTCGTCGCCCTGCCACTCGTTCCTGGAGCCGGCCGAGCCGTGCCGTACGAGGACGAGGGGCACGGTCTCGAGCGGCGCGGCCTTCAGCGCGCGCAGCAGCCCCACATCCCATTCGTACGTCAGCAGCCGCCTGGCCTCCTCTAACGGCAGCCAGCGCAGTTCGTCCACCTCGTCATTGGGGGAGAACCCGTCGTCGGCGGCCACCCGCGCCGTCCAGTAGTCGACCCGCTTGAGCCGCCCAGAGCTGAGGTAATGGACAGGCGGCAGCGCGCGGCCGAGCAGCACGGTCAGCCCGGTCTCCTCCAGCACCTCGCGCAGGGCGGCGGCGATCACGTGCTCGCCGGACTTCAGCTTGCCCTTGGGGAAGGTCCAGTCGTCGTAGTTGGGACGGTGGATGACGGCGACCTCGGGGCGGCTCTCCTCGCCCCTCCAGACCACGGCTCCGGCGGCGCGGAGCAGGTCAGTCATCAACGGTCCTCCAGCGGCGCGTGCTGATGAGATGACTCTGCGGGTCCTCGCCCGGGTGGCGGGCCCACGTGCCGTCGGAGTGCAGCACCCACGCGTTCGTGGTCTCGGCCATGGCCAGGTCCATCAGCTCGATGAGGTAGGCCTTGTGCTGCGGTGAGGTCACCTTGACCAGGGCCTCGACGCGGCGGTCGAGGTTCCTGCGCATGAGGTCGGCGCTGCCGATCCAGATCTCGGGCCGGCGGCCCAGGCCGAACTCGTACACCCGGGAGTGCTCAAGGAAGCGCCCCAAGACCGACCTTACGCGGATATTTTCGGACAAGTCTGGAATGCCTGGGCGGAGGCTGCAGATGCCCCGCACCCACAGGTCCACCGGGACGCCCGCCCTGGACGCCCGGTAGAGGGCGTCGATGATCGGCTCGTCCACCAGGGAGTTCGTCTTGATCCTGATCCGTGCCGGGCGCCCCGCCTCCTGGTGGGCGATCTCCCGCTCGATCCTGGCCAGCAGCCCGCTGCGCATCGAGTGGGGCGCGACCAGCAGCCGCCGGTAGGCGGAGTGGTTGGAGTAGCCGGTCAGGTGGATGAACAGGTCCGTCACGTCCTCGCCGACCAGCGGGTCGGCCGTGAGCAGGCCGAAGTCCTCGTACTGCCGGGCGGTCTTGGGGTTGTAGTTGCCGGTGCCGATGTGGCAGTAGCGGCGCAGCTCGCCCGAGGGCTCCTGGCGGACCACGAGCGCGAGCTTGCAGTGGGTCTTCAGCCCGACCACGCCGTAGACGACGTGGCAGCCGGCCCGCTCCAGCTTGCGTGCCCAGGAGATGTTGGCGTGCTCGTCGAAGCGGGCCTTGATCTCCACGACCACGACGACCTGCTTGCCCGCCTCGGCCGCGTCGATCAGCGCGTCCACGATGGGGGACTCGCCGCTGGTGCGGTAGAGGGTCTGCTTGATCGCCAGGACCCTGGGGTCGGCCGCGGCCACCTCGATGAAGCGCTGCACGCTGGTGGCGAACGAGTCGTACGGGTGGTGCAGCAGCACGTCGCGCTCGCGCAGGATCGAGAAGAGGTCGTCCTCGGCGCTGATCACCTCGGCCGGCACGAACGGCCGGTAGCTCAGCTCGCCCCGGTCCAGGTCGGCGATGGCGTGCAGGCCCGTCAGGTCGAGCGGCCCCTGCAGCCGGTAGATCTCGTGCGGCGCCAGCTCCAGCTCCTCGATCAGCGGCGCCAGCACCTCCGGGGTGATCGTGTCCTCGACCTCGAGCCGCACGGGCGGGCCGAACCGCCGCTTGAGCAGCTCCTTCTCCAGGGCCTGCATGAGGTTCTCGGTGACGTCCTCGTCGACGTCGAGATCCTCGTTCCTGGTGACGCGGAAGACGTGGTGCTGGAGGATCTCCATGCCCTTGAAGAGCTGCCCCAGATGAGCCGCGATGACATCCTCAAGAGGGACGAACCGGTCCTTCGAGGCCTGCACGAACCGCGGCAGCTGCGACGGCACCTTGACCCTCGCGAAGACCGTGTGATCGGTCGCCGGATTCCGCACCAGGACCGCGAGGTTCAGGCTGAGCCCGGAGATGTAGGGGAAGGGGTGCGCGGGATCCACGGCCAGCGGCGTCAGCACGGGCCTGATCCGCTCCCTGAACAGCTTGCGCAGCTCCGTACGCTCCTCGCGGCCCAGCTCGTCCCACCGGACGATCTCGATGCCCTCGGCGGCCAGCTGCGGGGAGATGTGGTGGTGGAAGGCCGCGGCGTGCCGGATGGCCAGATCGTCCGCGATCGTGGCGATCCTGGCCAGCTCCTCGCGCGGCTTCAACCCGCTCTTGGTACGCAGCAGCAGGCCCGTGGCCATGCGCCGTTTCAGGCCCGCGACCCGTACGCGGAAGAACTCGTCGAGGTTGCTGGCGAAGATCGCCAGGAAACGCACCCGCTCCAGGAGTGGGGTCGATGGATCTTCGGCAAGATCGAGCACACGCTCGTTGAACTGGAGCCAGCTCTCTTCGCGATTGAGAAACCGCTCCTGAGGCAGGGGCAGGTCGTTAGCGGGTTGGAACGGTTCCGCGGACATATGGCCTATATTGCCCCGTTTGGTTGAACAGAACGTTAACGCGGTCGCAACGGCTTATCCCGGAAAGTCAACCACGCTCTACCCAATCGTCACTCAAGACATCCCCCCTGTTCAAGCCCACCGCCGGACCGTCTTCCCACATCCGCACCTCCCGCCGACGCCCGCCGGACCGGGATCCTAGGGGCGGATTACTCCTGGTGGTCCGCCTGTTCGAGGCGGGCGGTGCGTTCGGCCAGGCGGGCCTCGCGCTGGCGGATCTTCTCCTCGCGCTCCCGCGCCTTCTCCGCCTCCTTCAGCACCCGCTCGCGCTCCTTCTCGGCCTCCTTGAGCAGCCGCTCCCGCTCCTTGAGGTCCCGGACCCGCGCCTTCTCCGCCTCCTTGAACTCCCGCACCCGCGCCTTCTCGGCCTCCCTGAGCTCCTTGTCCCGCGCCTTCTCCAGCTCGCGCAGCTCCTTCTCGCTCGTGCGCGGCTTGGCGGGGACGGAGACGGGCTGGTCGCGGGTCGCGGCGGTGATCGCCGGGTCGGGGTTGAGCCCGGTCAGGCCGTTCCAGGCCAGGTTGACGAGGTGGGCGGCGACCTCCTCGCGGCCGGGCTTGCGTACGTCGAGCCACCACTGCCCGGTCAGCGCGACCATGCCGACCAGCATCTGGGCGTACATCGGCGCGAGCTGGGGGTCGTAGCCCCGGGCCGCGAACTCGTCGGCGAGCACGTCCTCGACCTGGCTGGCGATCTCGCTGATCAGGCTCGCGAACGTGCCGGTGCCCGAGGCGGCGTGGGAGTCGCGCACCAGGATGCGGAAGCCCTCGCTGCTCTCCTCGATGTACTGGAGCAGCGCCAGCGCGGCCCGCTCCAGTTTGATCAGTGAATGGGACGCGGCCAGCGCCTCGGTGATCATGATGAGGAGCTTCTGCATCTCGCGGTCCACGACGACCGCGTAGACGCCTTCCTTGCCGCCGAAATGCTCGTAGACCACGGGTTTCGACACCTGTGCGGTAGCGGCGATCTCCTCGATAGAGGTCCCGTCGAACCCCTTCTCCGCGAAGAGGGTGCGGCTGATGCTGATCAGCTGCTCTCTGCGCTCGCTACCGGACATGCGCCTGCGAGATCGGGGTTCGGTCACGGTTTCCATAATGACGGCCACGGGTGCGCGGCCGCTCACCGGCTGATCTACGTCAGGCAATGCGCTTCGCCGCCAGGCGTTCGGGGGTGGGCCAGCGGACGTCGTACACCCAGCCCAGCTTCTCGAAGATCCGGATGGACCCGGCGCTCAGGTCGATCTGGCCCTTGAGCGCTCCATGCCGGGCGCAGGTCGGGTCGGAGTGGTGCAGGTTGTGCCAGGACTCGCCGAAGGACGGGATGGCCAGCCACCAGACGTTGCGCGACTTGTCGCGTACCTGGAACTCCTCCTCGCCGAAGACGTGGCAGATGGAGTTGATCGACCAGGTCACGTGGTGCAGCAGGCCGATGCGGATGAGCGAGCCCCAGAACAGCGCGGTCAGCGCGCCCTGCCAGGACCAGGTGACGAGCCCGCCGATCACGCCGGGGAGCACGATGGAGGTGAGGGCGATCGCGCCGAACCACTTGTGCAGCTTCATGACGTCGGGGTCCTTGACCAGGTCGGGAGCGTACTTCTCGCGGTTGGTCCGCTCGCTCTCGAACAACCAGCCCATGTGGGCGTACAGGAGGCCCTTGGACAGGGACTTGAAGCCGGGGCCGAACCGCCACGGCGAGTGCGGGTCGCCCTCCTTGTCGGAGAACTTGTGGTGCTTGCGGTGCGTGGCCACCCAGTCGAGTACGGACATCTCCAGCGACAGGCTGCCCGCGATGCCCAGCGCGATCTTCAGCGGCCGCTTGGCCTTGAACGAGCCGTGGGTGAAGTAGCGGTGCAGCCCCACGGTCACCCCGAGCCCGGAGATCACGTAGAAGACGAAGGAGATGACGATGTCCGACCAGCCGAGACCCCATCCCCACGCGAACGGCACCGCGGCCGCGATCGCGATCAGCGGCAGCCCGACCACGAGTGTGAAGGTGACCAGTTCTGCCTTGGATCGGGGCTCGGGTTCGAATTCGGGCTTCGGTGTCGGGGCTGAACGCTCGGCGACAACGGTCATGGACGACCTCCAACGGCATGTATGAGGATGTATGTCCGGACTACGCAACCGTAACCTACGCTAGCGTAAGTAAGGAAGCCCTAAGCCGTTAATGGGGGGAACGTGACGCTCTGCAGAACAAGGTGGGTGGGGTTCGCGCCTTGCGCCTTTTAGGGCGGTCTGTTATACGGTCGGCGTGCCGCGTACCTGCCGTTACCTGGGACTTCGCGCCCGAGCCGGGTGTGGGACGCAATTACGGGCGCGCGCCGGGGTTCGGGATCGGTATCGTAGGGATGTGTCGGACGCCACGTGTCCGATCTGTCCCGGATCGTCTAATCGGCAGGACAAGTGGTTTTGGTCCACTTTGTAGGGGTTCGAGTCCTCTTCCGGGAGCTGTGACCTGCTCCCCCGGCGAGAATGTTCGGGGTGTGTCCAGGTATCCTCACGGTGTCGGGAGGGTAGCGGTGCGGTAGACGTACCAAATGCCCTGATCCGTCCAGTCACAGGGAGCCTCAGTCCGTGAGTGTGCCGCGCCCGGCAGCCGTCATCGTCCTCGCCGCGGGCGAGGGTACCCGGATGAAGAGTCAGACCCCCAAGGTCCTGCATGAGCTATGTGGCCGTTCGCTGGTCAACCACATGCTCGCAGCCGCCCGCGACCTCGATCCGCAGCAGCTGATCGTCGTCATCGGCCACGCGCTGGAGCAGGTCGGCGGCCACCTGGCCGCCACCAGCCCCGACGCGCGCGCCGTCGTCCAGCATGAGCAGCGTGGCACCGGCCACGCCGTCCGCACCGTGCTCGAAGAGGTCGGCGTGATCTCCGGCACCGTGCTGGTCACGTACGGGGACGTGCCGCTCATGCGCCCGCGAACCCTCGCCGAGCTGCTCGAACGGCACGAGGCCGACGGCAACGCGGTCACCGTGCTGACGGCCAACGTGCCCGATCCGACCGGCTACGGGCGGATCATCCGCGACGAGAGCGGCGCCGTGCTGGAGATCGTCGAGGAGAAGGACGCCAGCCCGGAGCAGCGCGCGATCAAGGAGATGAACTCCGGAATCTACGCCTTCGACGGCTCGCTGCTCGCCGACGCCGTCAAGCGCGTGTCCACCGACAACGCCCAGGGTGAGGAATACCTCACCGACGTCCTGGCCATCCTGCGCGGCGACGGCCACCGGGTCGGCGCCTGCGTCGCGGGCGACTTCGTCGAGGTCGAGGGCGTCAACGACCGCGTGCAGCTCGCCGCCGCCCGCAAGGTGCTCAACCTGCGCCTGCTCGAAGAGCACATGCGCGCCGGGGTGACGATCATCGACCCCGGCAGCACCTGGATCGACGTCGGTGTGCGGATCGCGCCCGACGTGGTCATCCACCCCGGCACCCAGCTCCACGGCGACACCGTGATCGAGACCGGCGCCGAGGTCGGCCCCGCCACCACGCTGACCGACACCCGCGTCGGCGAAGGCGCCGTCGTCCGCAACGCCGTCTGCGACAGCGCCGACATCGGCCCCGAGGTCAGCGTCGGCCCCTACGCCTACCTCCGCCCCGGTACGGTGCTCGGCCGCAAGTCCAAGGCCGGCACGTTCGTCGAGATGAAGAACACCAAGGTCGGCGAGCGCTCCAAGGTGCCGCACCTGTCCTACGCGGGGGACGCCACGATCGGCGACGACGTCAACATCGGCGCCTCCACCGTCTTCGTCAACTACGACGGGGTCAACAAGCACCAGACGACCATTCGCGACGGGGTGTTCGTCGGCTGCGACACCATGCTCGTCGCCCCGGTGACGGTCAATGACGGCGCCTACACGGCGGCGGGCTCGGTGATCGTCGACGACGTGCCTCCCGGCGCCATCGGCGTGGCGCGTGCGCGGCAGCGCAACATCGAGAAATGGGTCTTGCGCAGGCGCGCGGGCACGAAGTCGGCCGCGGCCGCCCAGCGGGCGCTGGCCGAGCAAGAGCAGCAGGAGAGTGGCACGTGAGCAGTATCAAACAGCCGGGCGAGAAGAACCTCATGCTCTTCTCCGGCCGGGCCTACCCTGAGCTCGCCGACGAGGTGGCTCATCACGTCGGCGTCTCCCTGACCCCCACCAAGCTGATCGACTTCGCCAACGGCGAGATCTACGCGCGCTATCTGGAGTCCGTACGCGGCTGCGACGCCTTCGTCATCCAGAGCCACACCGCGCCCATCAACAAGTGGATCATGGAACAGCTGATCATGGTCGACGCGCTGAAGCGGGCCTCCGCCAAGCGCATCACCGTGGTCATGCCGTTCTTCGGCTATGCCCGCCAGGACAAGAAGGGCCGGGGCCGCGAGCCCATCACGGCCCGGCTGATGGCCGACATGTTCAAGACCGCGGGCGCCGACCGGCTCATGTCGATCGACCTGCACACCTCGCAGATCCAGGGCTTCTTCGACGGCCCGGTCGACCACCTGTTCGCGATGCCGGTGCTGGAGAGCTACCTCAAGAACAAGCTCGACCTGGAGAACACCACCGTCGTCTCGCCCGACACCGGCCGCGTCCGGCTGTCGGAGCGCTGGGCCGACACGCTCGGCACGCCGCTGGCGTTCATCCACAAGCGCCGTGACCTCGACGTGGCCAACCAGGTGAAGGTCAGCGAGGTCGTCGGACGGGTCCGCGGCCGCACCTGCGTGCTGATCGACGACATGATCGACACCGCGGGCACCATCTGCAAGGCCGCCGACGCCCTCTACGAGCAGGGCGCCACCAACGTGATCACCGCCGCCACCCACGCGGTCTTCTCCGACCCGGCCGTCGACCGGCTGAAGAACTCCCGGATCTCCGAGGTCATCGTCACCAACACGTTGCCGCTGGCGGAGGCCAACAGGTTCGACAAGCTGACGGTGCTGTCGATCGCGCCGCTCATCGCCCGCGCGATCACCGAGGTCTTCCAGGACGGCTCGGTCACGAGCTTGTTCGAGGGTGACACGTAAGCTGTGATGGATCCGCAGCGTAGTGAGGACATCCATCACAGCTACGCCGAGCAGGGCTCGGCCATGGGCGCTGTTGGATCCGCAGCGTGGTGAGGACATCCATCACAGCTACGCCGAGCGGGGCTCGGCCATGGGCGCTGTTGGATCCGCAGCGTGGTGAGGACGTCCATCACAGCCTTCCGAGCGGAGCTCGGCGGACAGCGCTGTAGACTGGCCCGGTTGCGCTCGTAACGCCTTCCGCTAGGGCGGGTGAGGGGGAGCGCCGACACCCACCGATCTCAAGCATCCCTAGGAGATGTCATGTCTGAAGTACGTATCGCCGCCGAGCCGCGCACCGTGTTCGGCAAGGGCGCCGCTCGCAAGATCCGCCGCGCCGACAAGGTGCCCGCCGTTCTCTACGGTCACGGCATCGACCCCAAGCACCTGACCCTGCCCGGCCACGAGGTGCTCCTCGCGCTCCGCACGCCCAACGTGCTGATCCGCCTCCAGGGTGAGGGCGTCGACGAGCTGGCCCTGCCCAAGGGCGTGCAGCGCGACCCGATCAAGGGCTTCGTCGAGCACGTCGACCTCCTGCTGGTCAAGCGCGGCGAGAAGGTCACGGTCGAGATCCCGGTCACCACGGTCGGCGACGTCCACACCGACGGCCTGCTCGACCAGCAGCTCGTTTCCATCGCAGTCGAGGCCGAGGCCACCCACATCCCGACCGGCGTCGAGGTCGACGTCGAGGGCCTGGAGATCGGCACCGCCATCACGGCCGCGCAGCTCTCGCTGCCGAAGGGCGCCACACTGGCCGCCGACCCCGAGGCCGTCGTGCTCCAGGTGAGCGCCAAGCCGGTCGAGGCTCCGGAGGAGGGCGAGGAGGCCGCCGAGGCCGCCGCCGAGGGCGAGACCGCCGAGGCCGCCGCCGAGTAACGGTCCGATTCGTGAACGGGGCGGCCGGACTCGAGCCGCCCCGTTCCGCTGTAAGGGGTGCAGATGGATCGCTGGCTGATCGCCGGCCTGGGCAATCCCGGGCCCGAATACGCGGGCAACAGGCACAACGCGGGCTTCATGGTGCTCGACGAGCTCGCGGCCAGGGCCGGCGGGCGGTTCAAGGCGCACAAGAGCAGGGCTGAGGTGTGCGAGACCAGCACCGCGATCCTGGCCAAGCCCCTCACCTACATGAACCTCTCCGGCGGGCCCGTCAAGGCGCTCTCCGACTTCTACAAGATCGGCCCGGAGCGGCTGATCGTCGTCCACGACGAGCTCGACGTGCCGTACGGCGCGCTCAGGGCCAAGCTCGGCGGCGGCGACAACGGCCACAACGGCCTCAAGTCGATCACCAAGGTCCTCGGCACCCGCGACTACCTGCGGGTCCGCTTCGGCATCGGGCGTCCGCCCGGGCGCATGGACGCGGCCTCCTTCGTGCTGCGGGACTTCGCCACCATGGAGCGCAAGGACCTGCCCTTCCTCGTGGACCGGGCGGCCGACGTCGTGGAGTCGCTGATGTCCCGCGGCCTCGAAGTCACCCAGAACGACTTCCACCGGTCTGATCTGCATATTTCGGGCCCTCCACGCTGATCGCCACATAGGTCCGTTCGCCGGTTCCCTGCCTCTCTCGCAGCTACCATCTGTGACTGTCCGTTCAGGAATGGTCACCTGGAGGCATGCGTGCGGGGTGAGGGCTTCATGGCCGTCGTCGGACCGGGCCATGTGGCCTCCTGGCGAGTCAGCCCACGCACGCCCACCTGGGTCCGCTCCTACCGCTTCCGCGCGGTGCTGGGCGACCTCTGCGGGGCCTGGGTGGGGTCCGGGCTCGCCTTCTACGTGCGCTTCGGCGAGCTCACGCCGTACGTGCTGCCGTACCTGCTGGTCAGCCTGGCCCTGCCGGTGGTGTGGGCGTTCGCGGTGGCGCTCAACCGCGCGTACGAGCCGCGCATGCTCGGTGTCGGCTCCGAGGAGTTCCGCCGGGTCGTGCAGTCGGGCGTCGCGCTGACCGCGGGCACCGCCATCGGCTCCTACCTCACCAAGACCGACGTCGCCCGGGGCTACGTCGTGCTCGCGCTGCCACTGGTGACGTTGCTCACCCTGCTCCTCAGGTACGCCCTGCGCCGCTCCCTGCACCGGCGCAGGGCGGCGGGGGAGTGCATGCGCAAGGTGGTCGCCGTCGGGCACGAGACGTCCGTCGAGGAGCTGGTGCGGCTGTTCCAGAAGGAGCGCTACCACGGCATGGACGTCGTGGCTGCCTGCCTGCCGGGGGGCGCGCCGGGTGACTTCGTGGGCGAGGTGCCGGTCGCCGGCGACCTCAGCGACGTGCCGATCGTGGTCGACCAGTTCCGCGCCGACACGGTGGCCGTGCTGGCCTGTCCCGAGATGGACGGGCAGGCGCTGCGGCGGCTGGCCTGGCGGCTGGAGCGCACCCACACCGATCTGGTGGTCGCCCCGGCGCTGATGGACGTGGCGGGCCCGCGCACCATGATCAGACCGGCCGCCGGGCTGCCGCTCCTGCACGTGGAGCACCCCGAGCTGGGCGGGGCCAGGAAACTGGTCAAGAACATCTTCGACCGGCTGGTCGCCACCGCGCTGCTGGTGCTGCTCGCGCCGCTGCTGGTGGGACTGGCGGTGGCCGTACGCGTGACGAGTCCGGGGCCCGCGCTGTTCAGGCAGACCAGGGTCGGCAGGGACGGGCGGCTGTTCACGATCCTGAAGTTCCGCACCATGCGGCGCGGCTCCGAGCAGCAGAAGATCACCTTGGTCAGCGACCGCGACGGCGTGCTCTTCAAGATCAGGAACGATCCCCGGGTCACGCCGCTCGGCACGCGGATGCGCCGCACCTCGCTGGACGAGCTGCCGCAGCTCATCAACGTCGTACGCGGCCACATGTCGCTCGTCGGCCCCCGGCCCCCGCTGCCGGAGGAGGTGGCGCGCTACGGCGACGACGTGCGCAGACGGCTCCTCGTACGCCCCGGGATGACGGGCCTGTGGCAGGTCAGTGGTAGATCTGACCTATCGTGGGAGGAATCCGTCCGCCTCGATCTGCGTTATGTCGAGAACTGGTCCCTCACGCTCGACCTCCAGATCCTGTGGAAGACTTGGTCGGCCGTCGCCCGCGGGCAAGGAGCTTATTGATGACGATTCGCGACGACCACGCACTTGCCGCTGACCTGGCCACCGAGGCGGGCGAGCGACTGCTGCGCATTCGCGAGCGCACCGGGTTCGGCGATTCCTCCGCCCTGCGCGCGGAGGGCGACCGGGCCTCCCACGTCTTCCTCATGGAGTCGCTGGCCAGGCTCCGTCCCAGTGACAGTGTGCTGTCGGAGGAGGCCACCCGCGAGGAGCGGCTCGACCCGCGCCGGCTCAGCGCGTCCCGGGTGTGGATCGTGGACCCGCTCGACGGCACCCGCGAGTTCGCCGAGGAGGGGCGGTCCGACTGGGCCGTGCACGTGGCGCTGTGGGAGGGCGGCAGGCTGACCGCGGGCGCCGTGGCGCTGCCCGCCCAGGGCCGCACGCTGGCCACCGCGGAGCCTCCCGGGCCGCGCTCCTTCGACGGGGGGCGGTTCCGCATCGCGGTGAGCCGCACGCGCCCGCCGGAGTTCGTGCAGAAGCTGGCCTACCTCCTCGGAGCCGACCTGGTCCCCATCGGGTCCGCCGGGGCGAAGATCTCGGCGGTGCTCACCGGCGAGGTCGAGGCGTACGTACACGCCGGGGGGCAGTACGAGTGGGATTCGGCCGCGCCGGTCGCCGTCGCCCAGGCCGCCGGGGCCCACGCGAGCCGGATCGACGGCTCCGAGCTGACCTACAACCAAGCCGACCCGTCACTACCGGATATCCTGGTTTCCCTACCTGAGCTAGCGACATCGCTGCTCAGCGGGATTCGGGACCTGCACCGCTAAAACCGCCGGAGGAAGCTCCCATGCTCCAGCGCGACTACACGACGTCGCAGCTCGACGTGCTCGAAGCCGAAGCCATTCACATCATGCGCGAGGTGGCGGCCGAGTTCGAGCGTCCCTGTCTGCTCTTCTCCGGAGGCAAGGACTCGATCGTCATGCTCCGCATCGCGGAGAAGGCGTTCTGGCCCGCGGCCATACCGTTCCCGCTCATGCACGTCGACACGGGCCACAACTTCGACGAGGTCATCGACTTCCGCGACCGCCGCTCCACCGAGCTCGGCGCGCGGCTGATCGTGGCCAGCGTGCAGGACTCCATCGACGCCGGACGCGTGGTCGAGGAGACCGGGCGGCGCGCCTCGCGCAACCGCCTGCAGACCACCACGCTGCTCGACGGGATCGAGGAGCACGAGTTCGACGCGGTCTTCGGCGGCGCGCGCCGCGACGAGGAGAAGGCCCGCGCCAAGGAGCGGGTCTTCTCCTTCCGCGACGACTTCGGCCAGTGGGACCCGAAGAACCAGCGCCCCGAGCTGTGGAACCTCTACAACTCGCGCATCCGCAAGGGCGAGCACATCCGCGTCTTCCCGCTGTCCAACTGGACCGAGCTCGACGTCTGGGACTACATCAGGCGCGAGGGCATCGAGATCCCCTCCATCTACTTCGCCCACACCCGCAAGGTGTTCGAGCGCGACGGCATGTTGCTGCCCGACTCCGAGGTCGTGCAGCGGGGTGACGACGAGCCGCTGTTCGAGGCCGTGGTGCGCTATCGCACCGTGGGCGACATGACGTGCACGGGCGCCGTGCAGTCCACGGCCGCCACGGTCGAGGAGATCATCGAGGAGATCGCGGCCACCCGGATCACCGAGCGCGGGGCCACCAGGGCCGACGACCGCGCGTCGGAGGCCGCGATGGAGGACCGGAAGAGGGAAGGCTACTTCTAATGGACATTCTTCGCTTTGCCACAGCGGGAAGTGTCGATGACGGTAAGTCCACCCTCATCGGACGGTTGCTCTTCGACTCCAAGGCGATCTTCGAGGACCAGCTGGAGGCGGTCGAGCGCACCTCGCGCGACCGGGGCACCGAATACACCGATCTGTCGCTGCTGACCGACGGCCTGCGGGCCGAGCGGGAGCAGGGCATCACGATCGACGTGGCGTACCGCTACTTCGCGACGCCCCGGCGGAAGTTCATCATCGCCGACACGCCCGGCCACATCCAGTACACCCGGAACATGGTCACCGGCGCCTCCACGGCCGACCTGGCGATCATCCTCATCGACGCCCGCAAGGGCGTGCTGGAGCAGTCGCGGCGGCACGCGTTCCTGACCACGCTGCTGCGGGTGCCCCACCTGGTGCTGGCCGTCAACAAGATGGACCTGGTGGGCTACTCCCAGGAGCGGTTCGACGAGATCAAGGAGGAGTTCACGGCGTTCGCGTCCAAGCTGAACGTCGCCGACCTCACCTTCATCCCGATCTCCGCGCTCAACGGCGACAACGTGGTCTCGCGCTCCGAGAACATGCCGTGGTATCTCGGCACGTCCCTGCTGCACCACCTGGAGAACGTCCACATCGCCTCCGACCGCAACCTGGTCGACGTGCGCTTCCCGGTCCAGTACGTGATCCGCCCGCAGCGGGCCACCGAGCAGGCCTTCCACGACTACCGCGGCTATGCGGGCCAGGTCGCGGGCGGCGTGCTGAAGCCGGGCGACGAGGTGGTGCACCTGCCCTCGGGGCTCACGACCCGCATCGCCTCGATCGACACCTTCGACGGGCCGGTGGAGGAGGCGTTCCCGCCCATGTCGGTGACGCTGCGCTTCGAGGACGACCTCGACATCTCGCGCGGCGACATGATCGCCCGGCCCAACAACCAGCCGCAGGTGGCGCAGGAGCTGGAGGCGATGGTCTGCTGGATGGCCGACGGGCTCAAGCTGACGCCGCGCTCCAAGCTGACGATCAAGCACACCACCCGTACGGCCCGTGCCATGGTGCGTGACCTGCACTACCGGCTCGACGTCAACACCCTGCACCGCGACGAGGAGGCGACCTCCCTCGGCCTCAACGAGATCGGGCGGGTGTCGCTGCGGATCACCCAGCCGCTGTTCGTGGACGACTACGCGCGTAACAGGCTCACCGGCGGCTTCATCCTCGTGGACGAGTCCACGAACGGCACCGTCGGCGCCGGCATGGTCATCGACGCCCGTTAGGTAGATCTTTCCGGGTTCCCCGACCCTCGGTTACTCTCCGCGATAGGGTCTTCGCGTTCCGTGTTCACGACGTGAAGGCCCTTTTTCGTGACCGACCGCGAAAGCACCACCCGGGTCATCTACCTGGGCGGCCTCGGGCGCAGTGGCACCACACTGCTCGAGCGGCTCCTGGGCGAGCTGCCGGGGGTGGTCGCGCTCGGTGAGGTCGTGCACCTCTGGGAGCGGAGCGTGCTCGCGGGGGAGCTGTGCGGGTGCGGCGTGGCCTTTCCCGACTGCCCCTTCTGGCGGCAGGTGGGGGAGCGGGCGTTCGGCGGATGGAGCCCGGCGCTGGCCGGGAAGGTCCTGACGCTGCGGCGCCGGGTCGACCGCACGCGCAGGATCGCGCGGATCGCGCATCCCGACCTGGCCGAGTACGTGCAGGCGTACCGGCTCCTGTACGAGGCCGCGGGCGCGCCGGTCGTGATCGACTCCAGCAAGCACGCGTCGCTGGCCTGCTGCCTGGTGGCCGCCGGGGTGGACGTACGGATCGTCCACGTGGTCAGGGACCCGCGCGCCGTCGCCCACTCCTGGGCCAGGACGGTGCGGCGCCCCGAGGACGGGCGGCCCATGACCCGGTGGCGGCCCGCCCACACGGCCGTCCACTGGACGGCCCAGAACGCCGCGCTGGAGCTCCTGCCGGGACGCGGGGCCCGCGTCACCAGGGTCCGTTACGAGGACCTCCTCGCCGCGCCGGGGCCCACGCTCAGCTCCCTGGCGCTCGGGCTCGGCCTGGCGGAGCCGGAGCTGCCGTTCCTGGACGGTCGCACGGCCTGGCTCGGGCCCTCCCACACCGCGTCCGGCAACCCGATGCGCTTCCACGTGGGGCGGATCGAGCTGCGCCGGGACGACACGTGGGTGACGGGCCTGCAAGAGGGCGACCGCCGGGTGGTCAACGCCCTCACGTGGCCGCTCAGGGCCCGCTACGGCTATCGGGGGTTCGCGTGACTCCCTCCGTAGGGGTGGTGATCCCGACCCGGGGCGACCGTCCGGCGCAGTTGCGCGAGGCGGTGGAGTCGGCGCTGGCCCAGGACTATCCGGGTCACCTGTTCGTGGTGGTGGTCGCCGACGGCGCCGCCCCTGGGGACATCGAGGTGCCGGCCTCCGTTCCGGTCCTGCCGAACACGCTCACCCCTGGCCTCCCCGGCGCCCGCAACACCGGCATCGCGGCCTGCGACACCGACCTCGTCGCCTTCTGCGACGACGACGACGTGTGGCTGCCCGGCAAGCTCGCCGCCCAGACGCGGGCGCTCGGCGAGCGCGGCGGCGAGTTCGCGAGCTGCGGCATCGAGGTGGAGTACGGGCACCGCCGCGTGGCCCGCCTGGCCGGCTGCGACACGGTGACGGCGCACGACCTGGTCCGCTCGCGCATGGTGATGGTGCACTCGTCGACGTTCCTGTTCGAGCGCGGCGCGCTGCGGGTGGACGAGAGCGCCCCGGGCGGCCAGAACGAGGACTGGGACCTGGCCCTGCGCGCCGCCGGACGCCGGCCGATCACCCATGTGGACCGCCCGCTCGTCCGGGTGCGCTGGGGTGGATCCCACTATGTCGCCCGATGGGCGGACCGCATTGCCGGGCTCGACTGGATGCTCGCCCGGCACCCCGAACTGGCCGTGGACCCGCGCGGCGCGGCACGGGTCTACGGCCAGCTGGCCTTCGGCCACGCGGCGCTCGGCCACCGCCGCGAGGCCGTCCGCTGGGCCGTGCGCGCCATGGGGGCCCGGGCCGGGGAGCCGCGCGCCCCGATCGCCCTGGCGGTGGCGGCCGGCCTCATCTCCGCGCCGGCGGTTCTTTCCGCACTTCACCGTAGGGGGCACGGCATTTGACTCGCACCGAGACCACCACTCCGCACGTACCGCTCCAGCGCCTCCCCGAGGCCCCGCGCCAGGACGCCATCCCGTCTCCACCCACCCTCCCCGACGGGCCGCCGCGCGCGCGGGCGGCGGCGTCCGTCCGCTGGTGGGATCGGGTGCGGGTGGGCGGGATCGGGGTGGACGCGCTCACCGAGGACGAGGTGGTCCGGTGGGTGGAGGCCGAGCTGGAGGCCGGCAGGGGCGGCCGCATCGTCACCCCGAACGTCGACATCTGCCGCGCCGCCGCCACCGACCCCGCACTCCGGGAGCTCGTGTGCACCGCCGAGCTGGTGGTGCCCGACGGGATGCCGCTGGTGTGGGCGGCCAGGCTGCTCGGCACCCCGGTGCCCGAGCGGGTCACGGGCGCGGACCTCATCTGGTCGCTCAGCAAGCTCGCCGCCCGCCGGGGCTGGCCCGTCTACCTGCTGGGCGGCCCTCCCGGCGTGGCGCGCAGGGCCGGCAAGGAGCTCACGAGCTGTCATCCCCGACTGCAGGTGTGCGGGGTGCACGCGCCGCCGTACCACTTCGACACGACCCCCGCGGGGAGCGCGCGCGTCCGGAGGATGGTGGCCGCGGCCCGGCCGAGGGTGGTGTTCGTCGGGCTCGGGTTCCCCCGGCAGGACCGGCTCATCGCCGACCTGAGGGAGGAGCTGCCGGAGGCGTGGTTCGTGGGGTGCGGGGCGGCGATCGCGTTCGCCGCCGGCACGGTCTCCAGGGCGCCGGAATGGATGCGCAGGGCCGGGCTGGAGTGGGCGTACCGGCTGGGCTGCGAGCCGGGGCGGCTGGCGCGCCGTTATCTGGTCGACGACCTGCCGTTCGCGGTACGGCTGCTGGGAGGCAGCCTGGTCACCCGCCTCATGAGGTGAGGGCGCGGACCCGGGCCGCGTCCCGCGGGCTGAGCCCCCGGGCGGCGTCGTCGAGCGCGCGGCGGGAGTCCATGGGGCGGTAGGCCGTGCGGGACAGGCCCGACCAGGCGAACCCCGTGCCCGCCCCGGACGGGCCCGTGCAGGCTCGCGTGATGCGGCGTTCGGCCGCGGGCGTCCATGGCAGGCCGGCGTAGGCGTACAGGCCGCGGAAGCCGGTCAGCGGGTCGGCGGCCAGCGACTCGTACGAGGTGACGCGGACGCCGGGCGTGCGGTCCAGGATCGCGCGGGTCGCCCGCCACAGCGCGGCCGCCTTGGCGAGGCGGTCCTGGGAGCCGACGAGCGCGCGCAGCTCCAGCAGCTCGGGGTGGTCGCGGACCAGGAGCGGCTGTTCGAGCAGCTCGTGGAAGTAGACCGTCCAGCCGAGCCGCTGCCAGCTCGCCACGAACGACACCGGATCCCGCACCAGCGCGATCACCCGGCAGCCCAGGGAGGCGGCGAACCAGCCCGCGCTCAGCACCGCGAACGGGTCGTCCAGCAGCGCCCGGCGGCCCGTCAGGCGGCCGACGGCGAAGGCGGTGCCGTAGCGGAGCAGGCGGGCCAGGTCGTACGGGGAGCGGTTGGCGCGCAGCTCGGAGAGCCAGCGGTAGCGCAGGGCCACCGTGTCGCGGAAGGCGGGCAGCCAGTCGGCGGCGTTGTCGTCGCAGATGTACTGGAACCGGTGGGTCACGGTGGCCCTGAGCACGCCCGGGCAGCGGCCGGGCGGGTGCTGCGGGTTGAGCGGCTCGTTGACGTAGACCAGGTCGCCGCCGGCGGCGAGCATCTTGCCTGTCCAGCTCGTACCGCTCCTCGGCAAGCCCGTCACCAGCACCGTCATACGGTCCTCCGGTGAAGGAGGGCGGGCAGGGTGTGGCGGCCGAAGGGGTGGAGGCCGTAGCGGCGGTGCAGTTGCCACAGCGGGAGGAGGTTCTTGACGAGCACGCCGCCCGACCAGCCGATGACCGCCCCGAACGCGCCGTGGACGGGGATCAGGGCCACGTCCAGCGCCACCGTGCAGGTGATCGCCGCCACCAGGTTGAGCAGGCTCGTTCCCGTGTGCCCGGCGGCCGTCAGCACGACGTCCACCATCCCGCAGGCCGTCGCCACCATCATCGTCCCCGCCAGCACGAGGGCCACCGGGACCGCGGACCCGTACGTGGGGCCGAAGAGCCGCAGCAGCCACGGCGCCAGCGCCGCGTACGCCAGCCACACCGGCCACGTCAGCAGCACCAGCCAGATCGTGGCGGTCTGGTACAGCTCACCGGCGCGCGCCCGCTCGCCGTCCGCGAGCGCGCTCACCAGCCGAGCCTGTACGGCCTGTGCCAGCCCCTGGCTCGCGAGCTGCCCGACCACCTTGAACCGGGTGGCGGCCGTGTAGACGGCGGCCTGCGCGGGCCCGCCGAGCAGCGCGACGACCACGATGTCCAGCCGCTGGAACACCGCCTGGATCGCCCCCGCGACCGACCGGGGAGCCGTGTGCCGCCACAGGTCGCGGGTCGTCCCCGGCAGGTACGGGCTCCGCGGCACCCGCCCCCGCAGCTCCGCCCAGGCGATGACCGCCACCAGCGCGTACGGCGCCCCCCACGCCACCGGCAGCCACGAGACCGCCCCCGACAGCGCGGCGCAGGTGACCAGCGCGAGCTGCGAGAAAGGCACCAGCAGCCCGTCCACGAGCACGGTGGGCCGCATGGCCCCGAACCCCCGGGTGGCGGCCAGCAGCACGTCCCCCACCACCATGACGGGCAGGATCGCGGCGAGCGGCCCCAGCCGCGGGTAGAGGACGACCCCCGCCACGCAGGCGGCCACCATACAGGGCACGAGCGCCGCCCGGATATATCCGGATATGCCGAGATAGTCGTACGTCTTCGCCCGCGCGATGAAGAACACGAGCCCGTTCCCCGCGTCCAGCTTGGCGATCCCCGCCGCCATGAGGGCCATCGCGGTGACCGTGAAGAACGCCCCGGCCTCGGCCGGACTGAACGCCCTGGTCACGACCATCACGAGGACGAACTGCGCGACCGCCCCGCAGCCCGCCCCCAGCACCCCCGCGATCCCGCCACGCCGCAGCCGCCGGTCCGCGACCGCGGTCACCGCCGCCACGAAGGCTCCCCGCCCAGCCACCGCACCAGCCGGGCGTCGTACGGCTCGAAGTGGTCGCGCAGCTCCCGCGCCAGCACCCGCGGCACCGGCCTCGGGAGGGGGCGGCCGTTGTGCCGCTCGAACAGCGGATAGCCGAGATGCGGCACGCCCAGGAACGCCAGCACCCGGTCGTACGCGGTCTCCGGCTCGGCGAAGAACCGATGGCTGTCGAGCACCAGGATCCGCTCGCGGCCGACCAGGGCCTCCAGCCGGTCGAGCTGGTCGGCGTAGCGCCCGCGGGCCATGTACGCGTGGTGGCGGTGGGAGTGGTGCAGGGAGAAGGGCGACTCGCGCAGCGCCTCCTCGGCCCCCGCCAGCCGCTCGGGCTCCAGCTCGATCGCGTGCTCGAGCAGCGACTCCGTCTCGTAGCCCCTGGCCAGCTCGTGGGCGTGGGCCGAGCAGGCGCGTTCGACCGGATCGCGTACCAGCACGATCAGCCGCACCTCGGGCAGGTCGGCGGCGATCCGCTCCCCGGCCAGCGGATGGAACAGGTAATAGGGGGACGACTCGAACGCCAGCGCCCGCGAGCCGTACCGGTGCTCGACCAGCCCTGCGCTCATCCGCAGCGGGAAGTGCGCCTGGTACCAGTGCTGTCCCCGCGCGTAGCCGACGTCGAAGTAGTGCACCCCCTTGTGCAGCACCGGCTTGAGCAGCAGCGGATGCTGGGCCAGCGCCCGGTACAGGGAGGTGGTGCCGCACCGCTGCGCCCCCGTGATCAGGAACGACGGCAGCACCCGCACCCCCGACGTGATCCTCCCCGTGGCGCGTGACAGCGACAGGACCGACCGTTTCATGGTCTTCACGTGAGCAGCTCCTCGTGGTCGACGACCGGGTTGAGCCAGGTGTCCGGGGGCCCGAGCGGCGCGTGCCCGTCGGCGGCGTGCCGGTCGGCCAGCGCGATGAGATAGCGCAGCGCGGTCTGCCTGGCCACCACGGCCGACACCCCCAGAGGCGCCAGCTCGCGGAAGGCCCGCGCCACGCACGCCCGCGCCGCGACCTGCGGGGACATCCTGCGCAGGGCCCGCTGGAAGAAGTGGTGCACGGCGTCGAAGCCGTAGGGCACGCCGAGCTCGTACCGCTCCCAGTCCCACACCAGCAGCCGGCCGTCGGGGGACTGGCACATGTTCCACGGCGCGAGATCCCCGTGCCAGGCCGCGCGCGGCCCGCCGGTGTCCGCGATCTCCCTGACCGCGTCGACCAGCAGCGGCCGCGGCACCCGGCCGCGCCGCACCGGCAGCGGCGACAGCGCCAGCACCGCCAGCCCCCGCCAGCTGCCGTGGTGCAGCACGGCGGGCGGCACCACCGTGTCCAGCTCCAGCCCGGCCAGCCTGCGCAGGGCCGCCGCCTCGGCGGTGATCAGCGCGCGCGCCCGCGCGCTGTCGCCGATCTTCACGAACGCCAGCAGCCGCCCGCCCGAGCGGGCCTCCAGGACGGGCTTGCGGTTGGCCCGCGCGGCCGGCCGCACGTGCAGGACGGTCTCGACGGGCTGCCCGAAGACCTCACCCAGGTACGTGGCGATGGACCCCTCACCCGGCACGACGACCCGGGACCAGGGGTGCCACCAGCGGCGCGGCACCATGCGGCGGGGTACGGCGGGGTGCGGCAGCACGGTGTACGCCCGGGGCGACCCCGGCCCCGGATACAGCAGCCGCACGGTCTTCTCGAGATAGTCGAGCCGGATGGCGGCGTCGCTCACGTGACTTCCCCTCGGCTGTTGCGCCACAGCAGGGCGAACGAGATGAGATAGAGGCTGAGAGGGGTGACCAGGCCGTCGTAGACGAACATGTAGAGCAGCACCAGCCCCATCACCAGCACCCCGGCCAGCCCGATCGGGCTGCGGTCGGCCCAGTGGCGCCGGATCGCGCCCGCGAAGAACGCCACGTAGAGCACGGCCCCGGTGAACCCCTGCGTGATGATCAGCAGCCAGAGCTGGCCGTCGCTGCCCAGCGGCGGGTGCCCGCAGCCCTCGCACCACTCGGTGCGGCCCGTGGTGATCGTGCGATGGTTGCCCGTGGCGTTGCGCGTGTTGCCGTACCCGATGAGCGGCGAGTGGCCGGCGGCCGCGACGGTGGCCGTCACGGTGAAGGCCCTGATGTCGTTGGAGTGCGGCCGGTCCAGCCGCTGGGCCACCAGCGGCGCGAGCGGGCTCAGCGCGAACGCCACCGCCGCCACCGCGACGGCCCCGCAGAGCGCTGCCCTGGTCCGGCCGCGCACCCGGACGATCAGGTACGCCACGGCCAGGCCGAGCCCGATCCACAGGCCGCGGTTGAGCGAGTAGACGACGGGGATCGCGGCCAGGGCGACCACGGCGGCCACGAAGGCCTTCCGCCGCCGCCCCCCGTACACCCACCACCCGACCACGAACCACACCAGCAGCACCGACACGTTGCTGCCCCACGCGTTGGCCCACTCGAACGGCGCCTCGGGCCTGGGGGAGGCGAAGCCCAGCACCTTCTGCGTCTGGGCGGCGGTGGGGTGGATGAGGTTCTGCACGAACGAGTTGGAGGCCACCCAGTCGGGCAGCAGCAGCTCCACCGGCGAGGTGAACGCGAACGACGGGACGAACACGCCGAGCAGCCCGCCCGCGACCGTCGTGACGAACAGCACGCCGAGCATCCGCACCAGCCGTAGCTGCGGCAGCTCGCGCTCGGTGAGGTTGCCCAGGTAGAGCACCATGATCAGGATGGCGGTGTAGAGCGCCAGCCGCATGACGTAGCCGACGATCCGGCCGGGCCCGATCTCGCCGTACGTGCCCGGTGGCATCTCCGACAGCATGAGCCCGCTCACCAGGTAGCCGGCGATCAGCAGCAGCCACAGCCCGAACCCGCGCGGCACCCTGATCGGCCGGCGCCGCCACAGGATCACCGCCATCGGCACCGCCACCACGATCACCGACAGCCCGCCGAACCCCAGCGCCCACCACACCGGATAGCCGACGAGCAGCGCCGCGATCGGCCACGCGGGCCCTCTCACGTCGGCTGGCCGGGGCGCCGCGGGTGCATGGGCATGGGGGTGGTCTCGCCCAGGTCCAGCTCTCCCGTGGCGACGAGCTTGCCGAGCGGGGTGTGCGTGCGCGGCTCCAGCAGCGGCACGAACGACGGCAGCGCGTCGGTCACCGTCACCACGCCGATGACGGGTACGTCGTGCCGGGCGAGCCGTCGTACGGCGGCCGCGACGTGGATCGAGGTGGCCCGGCCGAGCCCCACCAGCAGCAGCGCCGCGTCGGCCCTGGACAGGTCGCGTACGTCGCAGCCGTCGAGCACCGTCAGGGGCATGTTGACGGCCACCGGGTCGGCGGACTCCTCCAGGTCGGGCGGCAGGATCCGGACCAGCAGCCGCTTGCCGGGACACGCGGCCACCGCGGCGCAGGCCAGCTCGTGGGCCACGCCGGGCTCGCGCGGGCTCGACAGGTCGCCCAGCACGGGCAGGCCGGTCAGCCGTTCGACGTCGGCGACCGTGCGCAGCCGCCGGTCGAGACGGTCACGGGCGTAGGCGGCGGCCGAGCCCGCGAGCAGGCCCGCCATGAGCCCGGTGCCGAGGTAGAGGGGCAGGCTGGGGGAGCTGGGCGCGGTCGGCGGGGCGGCCTGGCTGATGATCGTGCCGGGGGTCACCGCGACCGTCCTGAGCCCGTCGTACCTCAGCGCGAGCCCGGCGGCCTGCCGGTTGAGCACGCTCTCCCGCTGGGTGGCGATCGTGTGCTCGGGGGTGCCCTTGGTCAATCCGGCGAGCTGCTTGATCACCGCGTCGAGCGCGGTGTTGACCTGCTTGAGCTTGCCCAGCACCACCTGCTGCTGGGCGGTCAGCGCGGCCAGCGCGCTCTCGCGGCGGTTGGCCAGGTACGCCTGGGCGTACGCGCGGGACTGGGCCGCGGCGACCCCGGCGTCGGCGGCCGTCACCGAGATCCACAGCACCGCCGAGTTGGGCGGCACCGAGACCTCGACGGGCTCCGGGATCTCGACCCGCAGCGTCCTGGCCGCCCGCGCCGCGACCACGGCGGACTGCGCGACCTGGGCCTCGGTGTCGAGGTTGAGCGCCTCGCGCTGGCGGCTGGTCACCTGGTTGGCCGGCTCCTGCGGGCCTACCGGCATGACAAGCACCTGCGTGGTCGCGGTGTAGGCGGACGGCGTGAGCCGCATGAGCGCGAGGCCGGCGGTGCCGCCGAACACGACGCAGCCCACCAGCAGCAACCATCGCCTGCGCAGCAGCGAGAGATGCTCGTCCAGGTCCGTGCCGGAGCTCATTGGGGAGGGTCTCCTGGAATTGCGTCGAGATGTGCGCCCACTATAGGGCGGACGATTATCAGCCAAGCCTAATACCCAAGATTTTCTGCAGAACGGCACAAGGTAAAGGCAGCTATAAAAGGAAATGTCCGGAAAATTCCTTGGGTCATATACCCATCGCGAGCTGCCGAGACACGGCACACTTGCTGAAGTTCCCGGAACGGCATGGCAAGGATCCGGTTTGATAGGCGGGGGTCGTTCGACGAGGGGGTTGAAAGGCTTTGCAGCTACGGGGAATTTCTCATAACACCACCAACGCGGTGCTCATTCTGGCCGTGATCGTGATGCTGGCCGCCTGTTCCACGGCGGAGGGCTCCAACGCGCGCGCGCCCGTGGCGATCAAGGAAGCCTCGGGTTCGCCCTCCTGCACGGCCACCTCCAGGCTCATCCCGTCCTGCGGCGCCTGGTGGGGCCTCGCGCCGGAGGTCTTCAGCGGCGCCCCGCTGGACCAGGCCCTGCACAGCGCCGAGTCGCGCATGAGCGCCGCCGCCGACGTGGTGCACGTCTACCACCGGGGCAGCGAGCTGTTCCCCACGCCCGCCGAGATCAGGCTGGCCCGCGACCCGGCCAGGCCCCGGCTGCTCATGGTCAACTGGAAGCCCTCGCTCGACCACACCTGGGCCGAGATCGCCGACGGGGCGCTCGACGCCCGGATCGACCGGCTGGCCGGATACCTCAGGCGCACCTTCCCCGAGCGGTTCTTCCTCACCCTCCACCACGAGCCGGAGAACGACGTGGACGAGTCGTCGGGCTCGGGCATGCAGGCCACCGACTACGCGGCCATGTTCCGGCACGTCGTGGCCAGGCTGCGGGCCGAGGGGGTGAAGAACGCCGTCATGGTCATGACGTACATGGGGGCGCCCAACTGGGCGGCCGAGCCGTGGTTCGAGGACCTCTACCCGGGTGACGACGTGGTCGACTGGGTGGCCATGGACCCGTACGCCGACGGCAAGGTCGAGGACTTCGAGGGGCTGGTGAACAAGACCCGAAAGGAATATCCGGACTGGCCGGGGTTCTACCGGTGGATGCAGGCCCGCTTCCCCGGCAAGCCGGTCATGGTGGCCGAGTGGGGGGTGTTCGAGCGGAGCGACGACCGGGGGTTCAAGCGGGCGTTCTACGAGTCGGTGCGGCGGCAGATCAAGCGATATCCGCAGATCAAGGCGCTGCTGTACTTCGACTCGCCGCAGGCGCCGCGCGGCGACACCAGTTTCGACACCGGCTCGGGGGCCGACCGGGCGTTCACCGAGCTGGCTCGGGATCCTTACTTCCGCTCGACACCCGTCCCCCGGCCGTGATTATGGCCTCTGCTCCGCAGAGGCGGCTCGGTCGCTGGGGGGCCGTCGCCTTCCCTCGTCGCTCTGGTCGCTACGCTCCCGCCGCTCCTCAGTCCAGGCGACGGCGCTCCCTCGCACCCGCCAGCCGACGACGGTGACGACCGTGGCCGCCACGAGGGCCCAGACCGTGAGGGTGTTGCTCACGTTGAGCAGCTTGAGCGCGGAGGCGAGCAGGACGATGGCCAGCAGCGCCCGGATCAGGCCGCCGGGGGCGCGCGAGGAGATCCGGGCGCCGAGGTAGACGCCCGGGATCGAGCCGATGAGCAGCGACAGCGTGAGGTCCAGCTGGAAGTCGCCGAACAGCAGGTGCCCGAGCGCGGCGGAGGCCACCAGTGGCACGGCCTGGACGAGGTCCGTGCCGACGAGCTGGTTGGCCTTGAGCGCCGGGTAGAGGACGAGCAGGGCCACGATGATCAGCGATCCGGATCCGACGGAGGAGACCCCCACGACCAGTCCGCCCACCGTACCGACCAGTAGGGTCGGAATTGGGCGCACGACGATCTCATGGGCGCTCGACGTGCCTCCCCGCGCGCCGAGCCAGCTCTTGAGCGCCATGCCGGCCACGGCCAGCAGGAGCGCCACGCCGAGCGCGTACTTGACCGCGTCGGTGACCGCGAACGCGCGGGCCAGGAACACCCCGCAGAAGGCGGCCGGCACCGAGCCCGCGCACAGCCAGCCGACCAGCCGCAGGTTGACCGTGCCCCGCCGCAGGTGCACGGCGCTGCCGACCGGCTTCATGACGGCCGAGGCGACCAGGTCGCTGGAGACCGCGGCCAGCGGCGGGACGTTGAAGAACAGCATCATCATCGGCGTCATGAGCGCCCCGCCGCCCATCCCGGTCAGCCCGACCACGATCGCGACGAGGAAGGACCCGAGGATCAGGGGGAAGTCGATCACCGAACCCAGCCTCCAGACCGCAGCGTCCCCAGGACCTGGGAGACGGCCGCGTCGATCGAAATGTGCGTGGTGTCGATCACCAGCTCGGCGTCGTCCGGCTCCTCGTAGGGGTCGGAGACGCCGGTGAACTCGGGGATGAGGCCGGCGCGCGCCTTGGCGTACAGGCCCTTGCGGTCGCGCCGCTCGCACTCCTCCAGCGGCGTCGCGACGTGCACGAGCAGGAAGTCGGCCCCGACCGACTCGACCATCTCGCGCACCTCCTCGCGGGTGGCCGCGTAGGGGGCGATGGGGGCGCAGATGGCCAGGCCGCCGTGGCGGGCGGTCTCGGCGGCGACGAAGCCGATGCGGCGGATGTTCAGGTCGCGGTCGGCCTTGGAGAAGGTCAGGCCCTTGGACAGCAGGTGGCGTACGACGTCGCCGTCGAGGTAGGTCACCGTGCGGCTGCCGAGCTCCAGCAGCGCGTCGCGCAGGCCGCGGGCGATCGTGGACTTGCCGGAGCCGGACAGGCCGGTGAAGAAGACCACGAGGCCGCGGCGGTGCGGCGGGCCCGGAATGTGCACGGGGTCGGGGCCGGCCAGGTGCTCGGCGGCGCCGTAGGCGGTGGCGACGTGCTCGCGCAGCTCCAGGTCGATCTCGGGCTCCTCGCGGGGCGCCAGGGGCACGGAGACGACGATCGTGTCCTCCGGCAGCTTCTCCTTGGCCCGGAGCGCGGCGCGTACGACCGCGGGGCCCGGCTCGCCGTACGAGAGGGGGAGCAGCATGATGAGCGCGTCGAGCTCCTTGGCGGTGGCGACGATCTCGGAGAGGTCGTCGAGGGGCCCCCGCATGGTGACGGCGAGCGCGGGACGCCCGCCGAGCTCCGCCCTGACCTCGGCCGGAGTGCGTCGCAGGCGCGCGAACGGGCCGTGTTCGGGCGTGCCGAGGCCCTTGACCGGCCCCGAGGTCAGTCCGTCGGGCTCCTGGGCGGCCACCGTGAGGGCGGCCAGCGGCAGGCCCTCGGGGTCGAGCAGCGTGACCTCGTCGCCGGGTGAGAGATCGGCGGACACGTGGAGCGTGACGGATGCGGGCCACGGCGTGCCGTCGGCGAGAGTGCCCCGCTCGTGCACCGCGTGCAGGTCATCGTGGCCCAGGAACCCGGTCAGCGGCTCGAAGGCGCCGGAGAGCAGCAGCTCGAGGTCGGCCAGCTCGCGCGCATCGGGGGTCCACTCCACGGCTCCAACATCCCAACTATTCCGATTGAATTGGTAGGGATGGAGTCTACCGATTGATGCAAGTGTGCCGCTAGAGGACCCGGGCGAAGTGGTGTTGCGGCTTCCTGATCACCATGGTGATCTCGTCATGGGTGGCAGGGTAGCGGCCGTTGCTCAGCTTGGAGGCCAGCGCGACCGCGGCGACGGTGAGCTTGCGCCGGCGGGCCGGGCCGCTGGTGTTGCGCTGGTCGTCGGTGATCATGAGGCCCCGGCTGAGGCAGAAGGCGTAGATGCCGTCGCTCGACGCCAGTGGCTCGTACACGCTGGGCAGCGGACCCGGGGTGCCCGGGGTGACGAGCATGCGCCAGAACACGCGGCGCAGCAGCGACGGCGTGATCCGGTCGAGCAGCCCGTAGGCCGACTTGCGGTCGCGCATCCGCAGCAACACCAGGCCGCCCGGGCGCAGGGACTGCAGCAGCCGGTCGAAGACCAGCTCCGAATGCTTGATGCGCTCCAGCAGGAAGGACAGCTGGATCACGTCGTACGACCTGGGCGGCAGTGGCACGCAGCGCAGGTCGCCCAGCGACCACGACACCAGGTCGGCCCGCTCCTCGAGCACCGCCCGGATGGCGGGGATCTCCTCGTCGGCCCCGGTGGCCCTCGTCTCGATCTCTTCCAGGTTGAGCGGTTCGTCGTGCGCGCACCCGGCGACCAGCACGTCGAGCCGCCTGCCGGGCAGCCCGGACCAGTGCTCGCGGACCCGTTGACCGAAGACGTCGCCCCGCTGGGCGACCGATCGCACCTCAGACATGTCACCTACAGTAATCACTCGAACGGTTTCAGTGAGCCATTTCCTCGCTAGCATCCTTCCCCGTGAACGGCGAGGTTTACGTAGGAAATGCGGGCGTAGATGCGGCCATGGACCGGGGCTGGTTGCTGGGTCATTTCAAACCCCTCGGCGACCCAAGGCACAGTGACGACGTGGAGATCAAATGGGGGGTGCACGCGCCCGGCGAGGAGCGCGCGGAGTGGGTCAAGGGGGAGGCGCGCACGGCCCTGCTGGTCCTGATCAGCGGCCGGTTCCGGGTGGAGCTGCCGGGCCGCAGCGTGCTGCTGGCCGAGCCGGGTGACTACGTGGTCTGGGGCAAGGGCGTCGACCATTCGTGGCGCGCGGAGGAGGCCTCGACCGTGCTCACCGTCCGCTGGCCGTCCGTGGCCGGCTACCGGGTCGGCTGAGCTGCGCCTGCGAGTACCCTTGGAGAGAACCCCCGCGACCTGACCCGGCCGGGGGTAGTCGTGTTGCCGTCGTGGGGCTGTGGGCGTATCTGATGAGTCTTTCCGGGCTACTTGACCTTGTTCGCGCCGACCCGAAACTGACCGCCGCTCTCGAAGAGGGCGGCGATGTCGCGCTGGTCGCGCCCGTCGCGCTGCGGCCGTTCGGCGTGGCCGCGCTGGCCACGCACGACCAGCGGGCCGTGCTGGCGGTCACCGCTACGGGCCGTGAGGCGGAAGACCTCGCCGCCGCGCTGACCAGCCTCATCGAGCCCAGCTCGGTGGCCGTGTTCCCGGCCTGGGAGACGCTGCCGCACGAGCGGCTCTCGCCGCGCAGCGACACCGTGGGGCAGCGGCTGGCGGTGCTGCGGCGGCTGGCGCACCCGATCAAGGGTGACAGCGCGGCCGGGCCGCTCAGCGTGATCGTGGCGCCGATCAGGGCGCTGCTGCAGCCGATCGTGAAGGGGCTCGGCGACCTGGAGCCCATCAGGCTGCGCGCGGGCGACGACGCCGACCTCGACGAGGTCGTCGACCGCCTGGTGACCAACGGTTACCACCGCGTCGACATGGTGGAGAAGCGCGGCGAGGTGGCCGTGCGCGGCGGGCTGCTCGACGTGTTCCCGCCGACCGAGGAGCACCCGCTGCGGCTGGAGTTCTGGGGCGACACGGTCGAGGAGATCCGCTGGTTCAAGGTGGCCGACCAGCGCTCGCTGGAGGCGGCCGAGGAAGGGCTGTTCGCTCCGCCGTGCCGCGAGCTGCTGCTGACCGACGAGGTCAGGGCCCGGGCGGCGGAGCTGGCCGAGGAGCACCCGGCGCTGGCCGAGGTGCTCGACCAGCTCGCCGAGGGCTCGTCGGTCGAGGGCATGGAGGCGTTCGCGCCCGTGCTGGCCGGCGAGATGGACCTGCTGCTCGACCACCTGCCGGTCAGGTCCGCGGTGTTCGTGTGCGACCCCGAGCGGATCAGGGGGCGGGCCGAGGAGCTCGTACGCACGTCGCAGGAGTTCCTGGAGGCCTCCTGGATCAACGCGGCGGCCGGCGGCGAGGCGCCGATCGACCTGGGCGCGGCGGCGTTCCGCACGCTTGAGGAGATCCGCGACCACGCCGACGCGCTGGGCCAGCCGTGGTGGACGATGGCGCCGTTCGGCGGCGGGGTCGAGCTCGACGCGCAGGACTCCGAGGCCTACCGGGGCGACACCGCCAAGGCGCTGGCCGACATCAAGGGCTGGCTGGCCGAGGACAAGGCCGTCGTGCTGCTCAGCGAGGGTCATGGGCCGGCCGAGCGGATGGTCGAGCTGCTCAAGGGCGTCGACGTGCCCGCCAGGCTGCGGCAGTTCCTGGACAAGGCGCCCGAGCCCAAGGTCGTCCACGTCAGCACGGGCCTGATCGAGCACGGCTTCATCACGTCCAACCTGGCCGTGCTCACCCACCTCGACCTGGTCGGGCAGAAGGCGTCCACCAAGGACATGCGGCGCCTGCCGTCGCGCCGGCGCAACATGGTCGACCCGCTCCAGCTCAAGGTCGGCGACCACGTGGTGCACGAGCAGCACGGCGTGGGCCGCTACATCGAGATGGTCCAGCGCACGGTCCAGGGCGCCACCCGCGAATACCTGGTCATCGAATACGCCAAGGGCGACCGGCTCTACGTGCCGACCGACCAGCTCGACGAGGTCACCCGCTACGTCGGCGGCGAGGCGCCCACGCTCAACCGCATGGGCGGCGCCGACTGGGCCAAGGCCAAGTCCCGGGCGAAGAAGGCGGTCAAGGAGATCGCGGGGGAGCTGATCAGGCTCTACTCCGCCCGCATGGCCTCGCCGGGCCACGCGTTCGGGGACGACACGCCGTGGCAGCGGGAGATGGAGGACGCCTTCCCGTACGCCGAGACCGGCGACCAGCTGGAGGCCATCGACGAGGTCAAGCGCGACATGGAGCGCGGCGTCCCGATGGACCGGCTGATCTGCGGCGACGTCGGCTACGGCAAGACCGAGATCGCGGTGCGGGCGGCGTTCAAGGCGGTGCAGGACGGCAAGCAGGTGGCCGTGCTGGTGCCGACGACGCTGCTGGTCCAGCAGCACATGTCCACCTTCACCGAGCGGTTCTCCAGCTTCCCCGTCACGCTCAAGCCGGTCTCCCGGTTCCAGACCGACGGCGAGGTCAAGGGCACGCTCGAAGGGCTCAGGTCGGGCGCCGTCGACGTCGTGATCGGCACCCACCGGCTGCTCAGCCCCGAGGTCCGCTTCAAGGACCTGGGGCTGATCATCATCGACGAGGAGCAGCGGTTCGGCGTCGAGCACAAGGAGGCGATGAAGCACCTGCGCACGCAGGTCGACGTGCTGGCCATGTCGGCCACGCCGATCCCGCGCACGCTGGAGATGGGCCTGACCGGCATCCGCGAGATGTCCACGATCCTCACGCCGCCGGAGGAGCGGCACCCGATCCTCACGTTCGTGGGGCCGTACGAGGAGAAGCAGATCGGGGCGGCGATCAGGCGCGAGCTGATGCGCGACGGGCAGATCTTCTTCGTGCACAACCGGGTGGCCTCGATCAACCGCGTGGCCGCGCGGCTGCGCGAGCTGGTGCCCGAGGCGCGCATCGCGGTGGCGCACGGGCAGATGAACGAGCACCAGCTCGAGAAGATCATGGTGGGCTTCTGGGAGCGCGAGTACGACCTGCTGGTCTCCACCACGATCGTCGAGTCCGGGCTCGACGTGCCCAACGCCAACACGCTGATCGTCGACCGGGCCGACAATTACGGCCTGTCGCAGCTGCACCAGCTCCGCGGGCGCGTCGGCCGGGGCAGGGAGCGCGGTTACGCCTACTTCCTCTACCCGCCGGAGAAGCCGCTGACCGAGACCGCCCACGAGCGGCTGGCCACGATCTCGCAGCACACCGAGATGGGCGCGGGCATGTACGTCGCCATGAAGGACCTGGAGATCCGCGGCGCGGGCAACGTGCTGGGGGCCGAGCAGTCCGGGTTCATCGCGGGCGTCGGCTTCGACCTGTACGTGCGGCTGATGGCCGAGGCCGTGCAGGAGCAGAAGGCCAAGCTCGAAGGCGGCGAGGCGCAGGAGGAGCAGCTGGACGTCAAGGTCGAGCTGCCGATCAACGCCCACATCCCGCACGACTACGTCACCTCCGAGCGGCTGCGGCTGGAGGCGTACAAGCGGATCGCGGCCATCGCCGCCCCCGCCGACATCGACGAGGTGCGCGCCGAGCTGACCGACCGTTACGGCAAGCCGCCCGCGGAGGTGGGCAACCTGCTGGAGGTGGCCAAGTTCCGGATCAAGGCGCGCCAGGCCGGGCTCACGGACGTGACGCTGCAGGGCCAGAACATCAAGTTCGGCCCGGCCCGGCTGAGGGAGTCGCAGCAGGTCCGGCTCGACCGGCTGTACAAGAAGGCGATATACAAGCAGGCGGCCGAGACGCTGCTGGTGCCGGTGCCCAAGACCAAGCCGCTCGGTGGGCAGCCGCTCCGTGATCTCGACCTGCTCAAATGGTGCGGTGACCTGGTCGAGGCGATGTTCCTCGAGCCAGCGCGGGTAAGCTAGCGGCGGTTTTCGGTCGGAAAGGGACGCACGTGAAGTCGATACGAGTGGCTGTGGCCGCTGCCGCGGTGGGCATCGCGCTGACCGCCTGCTCTTCCCCCATGCAGGCCGGCGCCGCGGCCGTGGTGGGCAAGGAGCGCATCTCGACGGGTCAGCTCAACAGGGACGCGGAGGCCTACAAGGCCGCGCTGAAGCAGAACAAGCTGGACGAGACGGCGCTCGGCGTGCCGGTCAGCCAGTACGTGCTCCAGCGGCTGGCCGACATCAGCGCCGCCAAGCAGCTGATGGCGCGCAACAACGTCCAGGTGACCGACAAGGAGATCGACGCCAAACTCCAGGACCCCGGCCAGTACCAGTCGCCCCAGATCAACCTGCTGGCCCTGGGCGTCGCGCCCAGCTACGCCCGCGAGTACGCGCGCACGGCGGTCGGGATGGCCAAGCTGCAGCAGCAGGCCGGCCAGGGCGGGCTCGACAAGCTCCGCCAGGACTTCGCCTCGATCAAGACGATCTTCAACCCCCGCTTCGGCGTGGTCAACGCCAACCCGTCGCAGGAGAACCCGTCGCTGTTCGTGGACGCCGGCAGGTTCGGCAAGGCCACCCCGCAGCAGGCGCCGCAACAGCAGCAACAGCAGCAGGGCTGAGCCGTGCCGCTGACCGTCGTCACCACCTCGCCCAGGGTCCCGCCGGGCCTGCTGAGCCATCAGGCCTGGCAGGTGCTGCGCTCGGGTCCGGGTCCGGTGCTGACCGGGTCCGCCGCGCATCCGCAGCTGCCCTACCTGTCGGAGGCGGGGGTGACGGTCGAGGTCGTGGAGCCCGACCCGCGCGGGCTGGCCGCGCGGGCCGTCGGCGAGAGCGTGGTGTGGCTCGCCTCGGCCTCCGAGAAGGAGGACGAGGAGTTCATGCGCGCGGTCGGGCACGCCGCGATCGCGCTGGAGGAGCCGCCGCTGATCGAGGTGGTGCCGGGCTCGTACGACCTGCCGGGGGCGCGGGTGCTCGACCTGGTCGCCGTGATGGACCGGCTGCGGACCGAGTGCCCGTGGGACCGCAAGCAGACGCACGAGTCGCTGGTGCCGTACCTGCTCGAAGAGGCGTACGAGGTGCTGGAGACCATCGAGCAGGGTGACTACCCGGCACTCCGCGAGGAGCTGGGCGACCTGCTGCTCCAGGTGGTCTTCCACGCGCGGGTGGCCGCGGACTTCGACATGGACGACGTGGCGGCCGGGATCGTCGAGAAGCTGGTGCGCCGCCATCCGCACGTCTTCGGCTCGGTACGTGCGGAGAGCGCCGACGAGGTCAACGACAACTGGGACGCGATCAAGGCGGCCGAGCGGGCCGCCAAGGGCCGGGAGTCGGTGCTCGACGGCGTGCCCATGGGGCAGCCCGCGCTGTCGCTGGCCGCCCAGCTGGTGCGCCGGGCCGAGCGGGCCGGGGCGCCCGACGCGCTCGCGGCGGCCGTCGGGCAGGGGGTGGCCCGGGAGCTGTTCGACCTGGTCCGCCGGGCCGCGGAGGCCGGTCTCGACGCCGAGGCCGAGCTGCGGGCGGCCGCCCGTACGTACCGCGACCGGGTGCGCGCCTGGGAATCGGCCTGACCCTGCGGGTGCGCGGTGACCGTGCGGCCCCGCGTCCGGGTGTACCGATAGGCTCTGATGGCATATCGCCTTTCACTTAGGAGCGCAATCCCGTGGCTACCATCGAGGTCGTATACGCCCGCGAGATCCTCGACTCCCGAGGCAACCCCACGGTCGAGGTCGAGATCGTGCTCGACGACGGCAGCACCGGCCGCGCGGCCGTGCCGAGCGGGGCCTCCACCGGCCAGTTCGAGGCGGTCGAGCTGCGTGACGGCGGCAAGCGTTACGGCGGCAAGGGCGTGGAGAAGGCCGTCCTCGCCGTGACCGACGAGATCTTCGAGGAGATCAACGGCATCGAGGCCGAGGACCAGCGCATCATCGACCAGATCATGATCGACCTGGACCGCACGCCCAACAAGGCCAAGCTCGGCGCCAACGCCATCCTGGGCGTCTCGCTGGCCGTCGCGAAGGCCGCCGCCGACAGCGCCGACCTGCCGCTCTTCCGCTACGTCGGCGGCCCCAACGCCCACGTGCTGCCCGTGCCGATGATGAACATCCTCAACGGCGGCGCCCACGCCGACACCAACGTGGACATCCAGGAGTTCATGATCGCGCCGATCGGGGCGGAGACGTTCCGCGAGGCCGTGCGCGTGGGCACGGAGGTCTACCACGCGCTCAAGGGCGTGCTCAAGGAGAAGGGCTACGCCACGGGCCTGGGCGACGAGGGCGGCTTCGCGCCCAACCTGCCGTCCAACCGCGACGCGCTCGACCTGATCCTGGTCGCCATCGAGCGGGCCGGCTACGTGCCGGGCGAGGACGTGGCGCTGGCGCTCGACGTGGCCGCCTCCGAGTTCCACAAGGACGGCGTCTACACGATCGACGGCAAGGGCCTGTCGGCGCAGGAGCTGATCGAGTTCTACGCGGACCTGGTCGCCAACTACCCGCTCGTCTCCATCGAGGACCCGCTCGACGAGGAGGACTGGGCCGGCTGGAAGGCCATCACCGAGGCGCTCGGCGACAAGGTGCAGCTCGTGGGCGACGACCTGTTCGTCACCAACCCCGAGCGGCTGGAGCGCGGCATCAAGGAGGGCACCGCCAACGCCCTGCTGGTCAAGGTCAACCAGATCGGCACGCTGTCGGAGACCCTCGACGCCGTGGACCTGGCCCACCGCAACGGCTACAAGTGCATGATGAGCCACCGCTCCGGCGAGACCGAGGACACGACGATCGCCGACCTCGCGGTCGCGGTCAACTGCGGCCAGATCAAGACCGGCGCCCCGGCCCGTTCGGACCGGGTGGCCAAGTACAACCAGCTGCTGCGCATCGAGGAGCTCCTCGACGACGCCGCCCGCTACGCGGGTCGCGCCGCCTTCCCGCGCTTCCGGCGCTAGGTTTTTTGCGAGGGAGCGCCGTCGTTTTCCTCGCCATGGAGGGAGCGAAGCAACCGGAATGGTGAGGAAAACGACGGCTCCAGGGCGACCGAGCCCGCCTCACGAAGTGAGGCCATAGGCAGGGGGTGCAGCAATGGCGAAAAGGCCGCAGTTGACCGGGCGGGCCGCCATCCTGGCCGTCGTGGTGTGCGCGATCGCGATGAGCCTGGCCTACCCTGTCCGCGAGTACATTAGCCTGCGCCGCAGCATCGCCGAGCATCGGGCGGAGAAGGCCAGGGTCGAGGCGGAGAAGCAGACGCTGCTGGAGCGCGACCGGCAGAGCGACGATCCCAACTGGATCAAGAAGACGGCCAAGGAACGGCTGCACTACTGCGGGCCCGGCGAGAAGTGCTACGTGGTGATGGACCAGCAGCAGATCAAGGAGCCGGCGACCGTGCAGCAGGCGCCGGCGCCGCCGCCGTGGTACGAGACGCTCTGGGAGTCGGTGGAGGCCGCCGACAAGGGCACCGGCCGCCGGGCCGTGACGGGGAAGGAAAGTGTTGGACGGTAAAGACGTCGAGACGGTCCGACTGCAGCTCGGGCGGCCGCCCAGGGGGCTGCGCGGGGTGGCGCACCGCTGCCCGTGCGGCAACCCCGACGTGGTGGAGACCGCGCCGAGGCTGCCCGACGGCTCGCCCTTCCCGACTCTCTACTACCTGACCTGCCCGAAGGCGGCCTCGGCCATCGGCACGCTCGAAGGCTCGGGGCTGATGCGGGAGATGCAGGCCCGGCTGGCCACCGATCCCGAGCTGGCCGCCGCCTACCGCGCCGCGCACGACGACTACGTCGCCAGGCGCGACGAGGCGGCGAAGGAGGAGGGCATGGAGCCGCTCCCGCGCGACATGCAGAGCACGGGCGGCATGCCGCTGCGGGTCAAGTGCCTGCACGCGCTCGTCGCGCACGAGCTGGCGGCGCCGGGGAGCAACCCGTTCGGCAGGGAGGCGCTCGACGCCCTCCCCGACTGGTGGAGTGACGGACCATGCGTGTAGCCGCCGTCGACTGCGGCACCAATTCCGTACGCCTGCTCATCGCCGACGTGGGCGACGATCTCATCGACGACGTCGAGCGGCGGATGGAGATCGTCCGCCTCGGCCAGGGCGTCGACAGGACGGGCAGGCTGGCCCCTGACGCCCTTGAGCGCACGTTCAAGGCCATGAGGGTCTACCGGGAGCTGATCGACCGGCACGGCGCCGTCAGGACCCGTGTGGTGGCCACCAGCGCGACCCGGGACGCGGCCAACAGGCAGGAGTTCGTGGACGGGGTCCGCGAGATCTTCGGGGTGGAGCCGGAGGTCGTGTCGGGGGCGGAGGAGGCCGAGCTCTCGTTCGTGGGGGCGACCAAGGGGCTGGTCCGGCTGTCGCCGGAGACCGAGATGCCGCAGGGGCCGCTGCCGCCGTACCTGGTGGTGGACATCGGCGGCGGGTCCACCGAGTTCGTGGTCGGCTCCGAGCACGCCGAGGCGGCGCTGTCGGTGGACATCGGCTGCGTGCGCCTGACCGAGCGGCACCTGAAGGACGCCGGCGACCCGCCCTCCGCGCCCGCGCTGGAGGCCGTGGTGGCCGACATCGAGGCGGCGCTCGACCGGGTCGAGGCGGAGGTGCCCGTGCAGCGGGCCCGCACGCTGGTGGGGCTGGCGGGTTCGGTGACGACGGTCGCGGGGATGGTGCTCGATCTGCCCGCTTACGACTCGGCCAGGATTCACCACTCGCGGATTTCGGCCGGGCAGGTTCATGAGGTGACGCGGCGGCTGCTGGCGATGACCCATGGTGAGCGTGCCGAGGTTCCGGTGATGCACCCGGGAAGGGTCGACGTGATTGGCGCCGGCGCGCTTATTCTTGACCGGATCGTCCGTCGTTTCGCGTTTTCGCAGGTCGTGGTCAGTGAACACGACATCCTTGACGGTATCGCCTGGTCTATCGCCCGATAGCTGAAGAAATCCGGACATTTCAGGTCTATGGCCTGTGTTGAGCGTGCAATCAGTATTGTGGTTAGGTAAAGGGGCATTACGGGGGCTTTGCCATATTGCTGTGCACGGAAGGTGCCGGCGTGGCGACCGTTCCCGAGCGCGTCTCTTCCCTCAAAGGAATGGAGCACTCTCACATGAAGTCTGTTGGGTTAGCACGTAAGGCGGCGGCGTTCGGCGCGTCCGCCGCGGTGCTGGCCGCCCTGGCCGCGGGCCTGGTCGCCAGCCCCGCCCAGGCGGCGACGGCCGCCACCGCCAAGGCCGCTCCCAAGGTCTCGGTGTCGACGCCCGCGGTGTCCGCGGGCGACTACGAGGGAGCCTGCCCGGTCAAGGTCAACTTCTCGGCCAAGATCAAGGTTCCCGTCAGGGGCAAGACGGAGCTGGCCTACCGCTGGCTCCACGGCGACGGGTCCAAGGGCAAGGTGAAGGTGCTCAAGCTCTCGGGCAAGGGCACCAAGTCGGTGACGGTCAAGCAGTCCATCACCTTCAAGGAGAACGTCAAGGGTTGGGAGGCCGTCCAGGTCCTCGGTCCGAAGAAGGTCACCTCCAAGAAGGGCTACTTCTCCGTCTCCTGCCAGGAGCCGAAGGAGGTGCGTTCGCACCTCGACGTGTCGGTGTCCGCCCGCGCATGGGCCAGCCCCGACTCGTACTCCGGCGTCTGCACGCCCGGCGACAAGATCGACTTCGTCGGCCTGATCGAGGCCAACCGCCCGACGTGGGTCCGCTACCGCTGGATTCTCAACGGTGAAGTGGCCGACTACGGCAGGGTCAAGGTCTACGACACGCGCAAGGTCGGCTTCGGCATCTCCCCGCGTCACAGCCAGCGCGGCTGGGCGCAGCTCGAGATCCTGAGCCCCGAGGGCACCTCCTCCAACCGGGCCTACTACAAGGTCTGGTGCAAGGACGAGGCTCCGACTCCGGCTCCTGCTCCCAAGGTCTCGGTTTCGAGCGCGTCGGTCACCGGTGTCCGGAACGACATGTGCGCCGACAACCGTGGCCCCGGGGTGGACTTCAAGGCCACGCTGACCAGCACCGGCCCCACCACCGTGCAGTACTACTGGGTCGTCGACGGCGTCCGTGACCACAACACGCTTGAGCGTACGGTCAACGGCAGCCTCGACGTGACCTGGGGCATCGGCGGAGCGCAGAACTCCACCAAGACGGAGGGCACCGTAGAGCTCGTCGTCACCAGCCCGAACGCCGCGTCCTCGGGCGTCGCCTCCTACTCGGCGACCTGCCCGCCTAAGGCCGCAGCCTAGGCTGACCGGACCGGGTGGCAGCCCTCGCGGGCGCCACCCGGTTTTCTCGTTGCCACTACTGTGCTTTGCACAGTAGTGTGCATTACGTGGATAGCAGCCAGCTCCTCAAGGGCGTGCTCGACCTGGCCGTGCTCGCCGTGCTCAACGAGCGCGACGGCTACGGCTACGACGTCGTGCGCCGGCTGAGGGAGGCCGGCCTGGAGGAGGTGGGCGACGCCTCGGTCTACGGCACGCTGCGCCGCCTGTTCAAGGCCGGGGCGCTGACGTCGTACGTGGTCGCCTCGGACGAAGGGCCGCACCGCAAGTACTACGGACTCAACGAGGTCGGCCGGACCATGTACGCCACCTCGGCCAAGACCTGGACCTCGTTCTCGGCGACCATGGCATCCCTGCTCAAGGAGGGACCAGCATGACCCCCGAACAGTACGCACAGGCCGTACGGGATGCCCTGGCAGACCATCCCGAGCGCGGCGAGTTACTCGAAGACCTCGACGACCACCTGGCCGAGATCGCGGCCGAGTCGGAGCTGCCGCTGGAGGACAGGCTCGGCCCGCCCGAGGTGTACGCCGAGGAGCTGGCGGCCGCGTACGGAGACCGCCCCGAGAGCGGCGGGAAGCGCCGCATCGACCCGCGGGCGTGGGCGCTGGGCGCGCACACCCGGCTGATGGGCCAGGGGCCGTACCGGAGCTTCGTGGGCTTCCTGCCGGAGCTGCGCCCCGGGTGGTGGGTGCTGCGCGGCTACCTGCTGGCCCTGCTGCTGCTGGCGCTGACAGGCGAGGGCGGCATCGTCCCGTCCGACCTGGCCGGCTGGGCGCTGGTTGCGGCGGGCGTCTGGATCTCGGTCTGGATCGGCCGGCGGCGCAGGGGACGGCTGGCCGCGGGGCTCGTCGGGGCGCTCAACCTGGTCGCGGCGCTGACGTTGTTCGCCGGGATGGTGGAGGCCGCGTCGTACGGCTCCGAAGGGCCGCGCGTCGCCATGGCGAACCAGGAGCCGGTGTGGGTGGACGCGGCGTCGTCCAACAACGACGTCTACAACATCAAGCCGTACGCCAAGGACGGCACCCCGCTGAGCGACGTCTACCTCTACGACCAGGACGGCAAGCCGCTGACCACCAGCCCCGAGGACTTCGGATACACGGTCGACAGGTCGTGCGGGGAGCCCATACTCAACCGCTACCCGCTGCCGCTGATCCAGCAGGACGGGATGGCCGATCCGGACGCCGCCACCACGACGAGGTCCGCCTGCCCGACCCCCGCACCCACTCCCACGCCGAAGCCCGCCAAATGATCGGGCACCATCGGTGTCATGAGCTTCGTACCTCCTGGCACCGGCTGGCCGGAAGACCCGGCGACCGCTGACACGCCGGTCGCCCACGACCCCGCGGACGTGCGCCGCCTCGCCGCCACCAGTGACACCCTCGCGGAGCTCACGGCGGGACAGTCCGTCTGCCGTGCCTGTCCCCGCCTGGTGGAGTGGCGCGAGCAGGTCGCCGAGGCGAAGCGGCGCGCGTTCGCGGACGAGACGTACTGGGGCCGCCCGGTCCCCGGCTGGGGCGCCGAGCGCCCGCGGATCCTGCTGGTCGGCCTGGCCCCGGCGGCCCACGGGGGCAACCGCACCGGGCGGATCTTCACCGGCGACCGCAGCGGCGACTGGCTGTTCGCCTCGCTGCACCGCACCGGCCTGGCCGCGCAGGCGACCAGCACGCACGCCGGGGACGGGCAGCGGCTCATCGACACGCGGGTGGTGGCCTCGGTGCGCTGCGCGCCGCCCGCGAACAAGCCGCTGCCTTCGGAGAAGGCCGCCTGCTTCCCGTGGATGGCCAGGGAGGTGGCGCTGGTGGCGCCGTACGTACGGGTGGTCGTGGCGCTCGGCGGGTACGCCTGGCAGGCCGTGTGGCCCGCGCTCAAGGACGCCGGCTACGAGCTGCCGCGCGCCAGGCCGCCGTTCGGGCACGGGGCCGAGGTGGAGGTCCGCCACGCCGGCGCCCCCGTCACGCTGATCGGCTGCTACCACCCCAGCCAGCAGAACACCTTCACCGGCCGCGTGACCGCCCAGATGCTCGACGACGTCTTCACCAGGGCCAGGTCACTGGCTGTGTGACGCGTTCCACCACCCCCGGGTTGGATTCATCAAGCGCGCTTGACGTAAGCTTGTGAATGCTTTCACAAGCACTCCACGAGGGATGGGGCCTCAGGATGAACAAGCACATCTTGATCGTCGGCGGTGGATACGTCGGCCTGTACACAGCGCTTCGGCTGCAGCGCAAACTCCAGCGGGAGCTGCGCGGCGGCGAGGCACGCATCACGATCATCGACCCCCAGTCCTACATGACCTACCAGCCCTTCTTGCCTGAGGCGGCGGCGGGTAACCTCTCGCCCCGGCACGTGGTGGCCCCGCTGCGGCGGATCCTGCCCAAGGTGCGGATCCTCAACGGCAGGGTCACCGAGGTCGACCACGACGAGCGCACCGTCACGTTCCAGCCGCCCGAGGGCGCGCCGCGCCAGGTGGCCTACGACGTGATCGTGATGGCCGCCGGATCGATCTCGCGCACGCTGCCCATCCCCGGCCTCACCGACATCGGCATCGGCTTCAAGGCCGTGGGCGAGGCCATCGCCCTGCGCAACCGCGTGCTGCACCTGCTCGACGTGGCCGAGTCGACCGACGACCCGGACGTGCGGCGCAAGGCGCTCACGTTCGTGGTGGTCGGCGCCGGGTTCGCGGGCGTCGAGGCGCTCGCGGAGCTGGAGGACATGGCCAAGGACTCGACGCGCTACTACCGCAACATCAAGCCGTCGGACCTCCGCTGGGTGCTCGTGGAGGCCTCGAACCGGGTGCTGCCCGAGGTCGGCCCCGAGATGGGCAAGTGGACCCTGGAGCAGCTGCGCGAGCGCGGCATCGACGTCAAGCTCGAGACCCGCCTGGAGTCCTGCACCGACGGGCACGTGATCCTCTCGGACGGCTCGGAGTTCGACGCGGAGACGCTCGTGTGGACCGCGGGCGTCAAGCCCAGCCCCGTGGTCAACGACAGCGGCCTGCCGCTCGACGAGCGCGGCCGGATCAAGTGCACGGCCATGCTCACGATCGCCGGCACTAACGACGCCTTCGCGGCGGGAGACGCCGCGGGGGTGCCCGACGTCACGAACCCCGGCCAGTACTGCGCCCCGAACGCCCAGCACGCCGTCCGCCAGGCCAAGGTGCTGGCCGACAACATCGTCCGCCACCTGCGTGGCCAGCAACTGGTCGAATACCGCCACAAGTATGTCGGATCGGTTGCCGGTTTGGGCCTGCATCAGGGCGTCGCCAATGTCTATGGCGTCAAGCTTCGCGGATTCCCTGCGTGGTTCATGCACCGGACCTACCATCTGTCGCGGGTGCCGACGCTGAACCGCAAGGTCCGTGTCGTCGTCGATTGGACCCTGGCCCTGTTCTTCAAGCGCGAGACGATCTCGCTGGGTGAGATGGAGCACCCGCGTGAGGACTTCAGGGCCGCAGTCGCGACGACCCGTCGCTAGCCCAGGAACGGCAAGCGCCCCGGCGAACCTCGCCGGGGCGTATTCGGCACCCCTGGTCGCAAGCGGAAGGGGTACCACGGGTGGGGCTCTCAGCGGTGACCGTGCTCGGCGTCGACCGGCCCGGCGTGATCGCCGCGGTCACCGGTTCGCTCGCCGACTGCGGAGCGAACATCCAGGACTCGACGATGACGTTGCTCGGCGGCCACGTGGCGATGATGCTGCTGGTGTCGGGCGATCTGGACTCGGCCGAGCTGCTGAAGCGTCTGTGCGCGCCCGATCTCGTGGTGACCGCCTCCGCCATCGAGGCCCGGCGGCACTTCTGCGAGGAGGGCGGCGGTCTCGGTTACGTGCTGACCGTGCACGGGCCCGACCGGCCCGGGATCATCTCGGCCATCAGCGCCGTGCTCGCCGCCGACCGAGGCAACATCACCGGGATGAGCACCAGGCTCACCGGCCGTCTCTACGTGCTGATCGCGGACGTCGAGCTACCGAAGGAGGTGGACGTGGCGGCGCTCATGCGCAGGCTGGCGGCCGTCGGCGCCGGACTCGACTCGGAGATCACCTTCCGCCCCGTCGAACCGGACCTGCTGTGAACGTGCAGGAGGACAGATGAACGGATGGGGCGGCGAGCCTTGGGGGGCGCCCGGCGGCCGTGATGTGCTCGGCGGCCGCGTGGGGACCCCGCGCGAGGTCCTCGGCGCCCCGCACCCGCTCCTGTCCGCCGCCGCCGAACCGGTCGATCCCACCGACCCCGAGATCGTGGCCGCCGCCGCCGATCTCCTGGCCACCCTGCGCAGGGAGACCGCCACGACCGGGCTGGCCGCCCCCCAGATCGGCCTGAGCTGGCGCCTGATCGCCTTTGATGCCGGACTCCACCCCAGGAGCCGTTCGTGGGCCGGAGAGCTCGTTCTGGCCAATCCACGCCTCGCCAGAGCGTCCCACTGGGACCCGGGGCGCGAGGGCTGCACGTCCATCACGGGACTCACGGCAGATGTCCTCCGCGCCACCCGTATCACCGTACGTGGGCATTTGCCAGGTACGGGGGAGCCCGTCACCATCGAAGCGGACGCCTTCGAAGCCCGCTGCATTCAGCACCAACTCGACCATCTGGACGGTCTACTCTTCTTGGACAGAGTGCCTGGAGCCCTCTCACTTCACCGCAGACTTCACAGTTGTGACGCCTGATGCGAAGTTGTGCTCCTCTTAACCATGGTCTGTTTCGTATGATTGCGGCGCCCCCGTAGCCCAATGGCAGAGGCAAACCCCTTAAAAGGGTTGACGTGCGGGTTCGAATCCCGCCGGGGGCACTTGCCGTCTTCATCGCCTTTGGGTTCCTGACCTGGAGGTTTACCGCGATCGTCGGACGGGCCTGTTGCGGCCGATGTCGAGTTGTTACGGTGTCGCGCCGCCTGCGGGCGCTTCGCCCCTGCTGGAAGGGCCTGTGGGCGCCGACGCCGGACCGGTTGAGGCCGACCTGGAGCGGCCGAGTAAGCTCAGGTGGGCGTCGTTTACTTTTCGCCTTCGGCATATTGACAACGGGCTGTCTTTCTGCCTCTCCGGGCTTCTCCCGAACGTTTCTTTCTGTGAATGCTTGACTACGCCATTACTGCCGGTCTTTTGTCGTGGACGCACAGTAAATAGGACGCGCCGAGGCCCTGGGCGCGGGGCTGCGGATGATCTTGAAGGGCGAGCTCGATGACCTTGGGAACTCTGGGCCGGGCACGTTCGTTGGGAAGCTGCCGAAGTCCCGAATGAACATCGATCTAACACGTCAGTTGACCAAGGTGTCGCCGCGCCCCATAGGCTCGGCGTCACAGGAGGCAGCGATGGAGAGCAAGAACCCCGTTTTCAGCAGGTCGCGGCAGCAGTCCGCGGGCTGGGCCGGGCCGTCCCCGTCCCCCGACCAGCTGCAGAACATGTACGACGCGCCGTCGTACGCGCAACCCACTCGGCCCGCGTACCGCACCATGACGCTAGACGACGTCGTCGTGCGCGGGTTTCTCACCCTCGGGGCTCTCGTCGCGGCCGCCGCCGCGGCCTGGGTCCTCAACGTCCCGCCAGGGGTCGCCATCGGCGCCGCGGTCGTCGCGCTGATCCTCGGGCTGATCGCCTCGTTCACGCAGAGCACCAACCCGGCGCTCATCCTGGGGTACGCCGTCTTCGAGGGCGTGTTCCTGGGCAAGATCAGCTCTGTCTTCGAGGGCATGATCAGCGGCATCGTGCTGCAGGCCGTGCTCGGCACGGCGTTCGCGTTCGGCGCGGTGCTGACGGTCTACTCGTTGCGGATCATCCGCGTCACACCCAAGCTCGTGAAGTTCGGCCTGGCGGCCGGCATCGCGGCGCTCGGGCTGCTGCTCGTCAACCTGATCCTCGGCTTCTTCGTCGACGGCGGCCTCGGCCTGCGCACCGACAGCCCGATCGGCTGGGCCTTCAGCATCGTCATGATCCTGATCGGCTGCTTCTTCCTGCTGCTCGACTTCGACTCGATCGAGCAGGGCGTGCGGGAGGGGGCGCCGGAGAAGTTCGCCTGGCAGTGCGCGTTCGGTCTGACGCTGAGCCTCGTCTGGATCTACCTCGAGGTGCTGCGGTTCGTCAGCTATTTCACCAGTAGTGACTGATCGTTAACGTCTGCGTCACCCCCGAGGGCTCCGCCGTTCCGGCGGGGCCCTCTCCTTGTGTGACCGAAAATCTACGTGCCGTCACAAAATGATGCCTGGTTGGGGGCTTGCCATTCGGACGCTGGTGTTGCAGGGTCGAGCAAAGGACCCTTATTCGCGGAGGTGCCCATGTCCTTGAACCACTCACCGGAGACGCAGACAAAGCTGATCGCCAGAGTCCCGTCCATAACGGGGCGCGAACTCCCAGAGTGGTTCCAAGCCATCGACAACGGCCCGGCTTTCCTGAGGTGTGACGAGCGGGCCAACTGGCTTGCCGACGAGCACGGGCTATCCCACGGCTACGCTGCCGCGATCGTGCACGAACACGAGCGGCACCGCCGTAACCGCATGGGCTTCATCTAAGCCCATCCATCCTCGCGCCCGTGCCCCAGGCGCGGGCGCGTCCTCATGGCCGTCATCATGAGGAGATGGACCTCGACAAGGCACTCGCCTTCCTCCGCACCCACCACCGCGCCGTCCTGCTCACCAGGCATCGCGACGGGCGCCCGCAGATGTCCCCGGTGACCGCCGGCGTCTCGGGCGGCCAGGTCATCGTCAGCACCCGCGAAACGGCCGTCAAGGTCCGCAACGCCCGCCGCGACCCGCACGTCTCGCTGTGCGTCTTCACGGACGGCTTCTACGGCGAATGGATCCAGGTGGACGGGACGGCCGACATCCAGTCGCTCCCGGAGGCCATGGAGGGCCTGGTCTCGTACTATCGCGACATCTCCGGCGAGCACCCGGACTGGGACGACTACCGCGCCGCCATGACCCGCGACCGCCGCGTCCTCCTCCGCATCACCCCCCACCACGCCGGCCCGGACACCCACGGCTGACCACCACCCCGGCGATGGGGACGCCGCCGACCGGGCCCCGGGGTCTCCGGGGCCGGGTACGGCGGGGCGCGTGGCTTGCGGTGGGCGGCGTGGCGGGTCGTTCGGGCGCCGGGTCGGCGGGGCGTTGTGCGGTGGTGCTCGGCGCAAGACGGGCGGTGGGCAAGGCGGGGGAACGTAACCGGGCAACCATGGGCTCGCGTAGCGGCGCTCAGCCGGTGAAGGGTCAGAGGCCGTTTCCCTGGAGGGCCCTCAGTCGGAGTATGGCGGGTGGTTGCCCGGGCAGCGCGTAAAAAACGGATGGGAAGTGGTGGTCAGAGGCGCTCGAGGATCATGGCCATGCCCTGGCCGCCGCCCACGCACATGGTTTCGAGCCCGATGCTCTTGTCGTGGTGCTGCAGGCTGTTGATCAGCGTGGACGTGATCCGCGCCCCCGTCATCCCGAACGGGTGCCCCACCGCGATCGCCCCGCCGTTGACGTTGAGCCGGTCCAGCGGGATCCCCAGATCCCGGTAGGACGGGATCACCTGGGCGGCGAACGCCTCGTTGATCTCCACGAGGTCGACGTCCTCGATCGCCATCCCCGCCCGCGCGAGCGCCTGCTTCGAGGCCTCCACCGGCCCCAGCCCCATGATCTCCGGGGACAGCCCGGTGACCCCGGTCGAGACGATCCGGGCCAGCGGTGTGATCCCGAGTTCGGCGGCTTTGACGTCGCTCATCACGATCACGGCCGCCGCCCCGTCGTTCAGCGGGCAGCAGTTGCCGGCGGTCACGGTCCCGTCCGGCCGGAAGACCGGCTGGAGGGTGGAGACCTTCTCGTACGTCGTCCCCGCCCGCGGCCCGTCGTCCTTCTCCACCACCGTCCCGTCCGGCAGCGTCACCGGCGTGATGTCCTTGGCCCAGAACCCGTCGGCCAGCGCCTTCTCGGCCAGGTTCTGCGAGCGCACCCCGAACTCGTCCTGCTCCTGGCGGGTGACCCCCTTGAGTTGGGCGAGGTTCTCGGCGGTCTGCCCCATCGCGATGTAGATGTCAGGGACGACGCCGTCCTCGCGCGGGTCGTGCCACACCTTCCCACCCTCGGCGAAGGACTTGGTGCGTGTTAGAGCGTCCAGGAAGACGGGGTTGTGCGTGTCGGGCAGCGAGTCGGAGTTGCCCTTCGTGAACCGGGACACCATCTCCACCCCGGCCGACACGAACACGTCCCCCTCGCCCGCCTTGATCGCATGGAAGGCCATCCGCGTGGTCTGCAGCGACGAGGAGCAGTAGCGCGTCACGGTCGTGCCGGGCACGTTGTCCAGCCCGAGCATCACCGACACCACCCGGGCCATGTTGAACCCCTGCTCGCCCCCGGGCAGCCCGCACCCCAGCATGATGTCGTCGATGGACGAGGGATCGAGCTGGGGCACCTTGGCCAGCGCCGCCTGGATCATCTGCACGGTCAGGTCGTCGGGGCGGATCTCCTGGAGCGAGCCCTTGAAGGCCCGGCCGATCGGGGAACGCGCGGTCGCGACGATGACTGCCTCGGGCATGGCCCCTCCTTTGTCGGGTGCTACAGATAGAACTATATTCCGGTCCTATCCGTACATGCCGGGCGCGGTGGAGGTTTGGTCGTTGATGGCGTGGATGGCCCCCGTCTCGTCGCGCCACAGCCGCCACCCGTCCTGGCTGCCGGTGAACCAGGGAGGCGGCACGACCGCGCCCTTGACCTGCTTGCCGGTGGCGAGGTCGTACTCGCAGACGGCCGCCGTCGAGTAGAAGCCCGGCGCCTGCCCGCGCAGCGGCAGCGGCTTGGGGTCGGTGACGCAGAAGGACCAGCCGTGCTGCTCCTCCACCGGCACCGGCTTGCCCGAGACCAGGTCGAACGCCGTGCCCTTGGCGTCGTGCTTGAGGAAGCCCAGCTTGTCCATCCGGTCGGGGAAGGCCAGCCACCAGCCGGACCCGGGCACGTCGGCCGCGGTGACCTGCCCGACCACCCGGCCGCTCTCCGAGTCCAGCCGGGCGAAGCCGCCGTAGGCCCCCTGGCGGTCGACGGGGCGTACGACGGGGGCGTAGCCGGGGCTGCCGCTCGGATAGACGCGTACGACCGAGGGCCGCATCCAGTTGATCGTCCCGTTGGCGATCTTGACGGAGAAGAGGCCGAAGGCGGAGACCTTCTTCGTCTGGGGGTTCGTGTAGGGGGCGACGTAGCCGACCAGATTGTCGCCGGTCGCCCCGAACGCCCACCCGCCCGACATGTCGATCCCCGGGCCGAGCGCCTGCTCGATCGGTTGCTGCCACTGCAGCTTGCCGGTCTTGAGCTCGTACGACTCGATCATCGGGCTGGCGGCCAGTCGGAGCAGCAGGACCCGGCTCGGGTCCGACCACTCCACCTCGGAGATCCCCGGCAGCTTCCACAGGGTCTTCCCGGTGGCCGGGTCGAGCACCACCATGCGGGCCTTGGCCAGGGCCGTGTGCTCCGACACGCAGACGTACGGCCCGCACCGCTGCGGCCCGAACGTCGAGTGCACCGGCCTGCTCCACTTCTGCGCCCCCGAGTGGGCGTCGCGGGCGATGAGCGTGGCGTTCCAGTGGCCGCTCTTGGCCGGGTCGAGCGCGACGACCACGCCCTGGCCCGGGGACGTCTCGACGACCGCCGGGGCCGAGACGCCCATGCCGGGCAGGCGGCCGGCGATCGTGGCCGGGTAGGACCACAGCCGCTTGCCGTCCCGCAGGCCGACGGCGACGGTCTCCAGCGAGCCGTCGGGCTTCATGGAGGTGGCGGCGACGACCCCGCCCGCCACCGCCATCCGGCTGACGGCGTTGACCTGGGTGTTCTGCCAGGTCGGGAAGTTCGGGGTGGTGGCCGCGTCGCTGCCGGAGCAGGCGGCCGCGGAGAGGACTCCGACGAGGGTTCCGGCGAGGGCTACGGTCGGTTTCCAGAGGGGTCGCTGCACGGGCAATCCACTCCAAAGGGGACGAGGAGTGGCGACGCGGGCGCGCAGAGTAACCGACACTGGCACTCGGCGGGCCTTGACGGGGGACGTCAGGCGTCGTCGAGCGTCTCGCCGAGCCGGGACGTCAGACGCCGGGCGTCGTTGAACGTCTCGCCGAGCCGCCGGCGGAACAACGTCGCCCACTTTCCGTGCAGGCCCGTCGCCCGTCCGTCGACCCGGGTCGCGGTGACCTCGGTGCCGGGCTCCTCCGCGGCCGTAGCCGCCGCAAGGTAGATCGGTTGTAGTGCTTCGCCGCGTGCGGGGCGCGGCTCAGGCCACAGCCCCAACGCAGCGCACACTGACGGTAGCACCGCGTAAGCGGCCTGCGCGTAACCTCGGGCAGATGGATGGAAACGATCCGGTCCGAACATTTCTGCCGGATTTGTTGCGAACTCGGGGCCCAGGAGGTCGGCGAACGCCACCGTACGGCCGCCCGCGTCCACCACCGCCACCGTCTGCGCCGCGGCGAGCTGGCGGCTCCACCGCCGCGCCACCCAGCGCAGCGGCTGCCCGATCGGCCGCACCGTGCCGAGGTCGGGACAGGTGCCCACGACCACCTCGACCCCCGCGTCCCGCAGCCGCCGCACGGCCTTGGCCAGATGGCGTACGGCGACGGCAGGCGGCGTCTGCGTGATGATGTCGTTGGCCCCCACGAAGATCACCGCGATGTCGGTCTCCATGGCCAGGGCCTTGTCCACCTGGTCGCCCAGTTCGGACGAGGGCGAGCCCGACTTGCCGACGACGAGCAGGTGTACCGGGCGTTCGGCGACCGAGGCCAGGCCGTGCGCGAGCAGCGCGCCGGGGGTCTGGGCGGGGTCGGTCATGCCGAGCCCGACCGACGTGGAGTCGCCGAGCATGGCGATCTTGAGCGGTTCGCCGGGAAAGTCGCCGTACGTGCCGTCGGAAGGCGGCCCGTCCAGGCCGTGCGGCTGCCCGATGGCCCGGCGCGCGAGCAGCCCTTCAGCGACCAGCAGCCCGTACGCCGTCGCGCCGAGGGCCGTCAGCCCGCCACCTCCGAGCGCCGCGGCCGTGGCGATCTTGCGTGCCGCGCGCGCCATACCAGCTGGCCAGACCACCGTACGTGCCCTCCTAGTCGAACTCAGCGGTAGCGTTTGCTTGAAAACTAGCCGAGTGCCGGCCACCCCCACTGGATCTCGGCCACTGGCAAGCTGACCAAGCTTCGGTAAAGAAGGTGAACACCGCGGTGCGCGTTTACGATTCCCTGGTTGATCTCATGGGGAACACTCCGCTCGTCCGGCTGCACAAAGTCAACGCGGGGTTGTCCGCACAGGTGCTGGCCAAGGTCGAATATTTCAACCCGGGCGGCTCGGTCAAGGACCGCATCGCCGTACGGATGATCGAGGCCGCGGAGGCGTCCGGCGAGCTGCGTCCGGGAGGCGTGATCGTCGAGCCGACCTCCGGCAACACGGGGGTCGGCCTGGCGATCGTGGCCCAGCAGAAGGGTTACCGGTGCCTGTTCGTGGTGCCGGACAAGGTGGCCCAGGACAAGATCTCGGTCCTGCGGGCCTATGGGGCCGAGGTCGTGGTCTGCCCGACAGCCGTCTCGCCCGACCATCCCGACTCGTACTACTCGGTCTCCGACCGGCTGGCCCGCGAGGTGCCGAACGCCTGGAAGCCCGACCAGTACTCCAACGTCAACAACCCCGACTCCCACTACCACTCGACGGGTCCGGAGATCTGGGAGCAGACCGAGGGCCGGATCACCCACTTCGTCGCGGGCATCGGCACCGGCGGCACCATCAGCGGCACCGGCCGCTATCTCAAGGAGGTCTCCGGCGGCCGCGTGAAGATCATCGGGGCCGACCCGGAGGGCTCGGTCTACTCCGGCGGCAGCGGCCGGCCGTACCTGGTGGAAGGGGTGGGCGAGGACATCTGGCCCGCCACGTACGACACCAAGATCTGCGACGAGATCATCGCGGTGTCCGACAAGGACTCCTTCACCATGACCCGTAGGCTCGCCCGCGAGGAGGGACTGCTGGTCGGCGGCTCCTGCGGGATGGCGGTCGTGGCGGCGCTGCGGGTGGCGGCCACGGCCGCGCCCGACGACGTGATCGTCGTGCTGCTTCCCGACGGCGGGCGCGGCTACCTGTCCAAGATCTTCAACGACGACTGGATGGCCGACTACGGCTTCCTGACCACGTCGTCCGAGGAGGGGCTGGTCGCCGACGTGCTGGCGCGGAAGGGGGCCGGGCTGCCGGAGTTCGTGCACGCGCATCCGCACGAGTCGGTGGGCACGGCCATCTCGATCATGCGGGAATACTCGGTGTCCCAGCTCCCGGTGATGAAGGAGGAGCCGCCGGTCATGGCGGCCGAGGTGGTCGGCTCCATCGTCGAACGCGATCTCCTCGAAGCCCTCTACCACGGCAGGCTCTCCTCCGACGACCAGATCGGTGATCACATGTCGGCGCCACTACCCATGATCGGTAGTGGTGAACCTGTGGCCCGTGCGGTCGAAGCGCTGGAGAAGGCCGATGCGGCCGTTGTGCTGGAAGACGGCAAGCCCTCGGGCATGATCACCCGCCAGGACCTGCTCGCCTTCCTCGCCAATCATTAGGGCTTTCTGATCGACTCGATCACGGTGCCGAGCCCTTCGTGGCCCCGGCCCTCGGCGTCGGCGCGCTCGAACAACGCCTTGAGCGCGCCCGGGACCGTGGTCTCCAGCCCGGCATCGGCCAGCGCCTCCACGGCGTGGCCGATGCCGACGGCCTGCATGTGCAGGGAGTTCAGCTCGCCCGGATACTTCCCGGCCGCGAACTCCTCGGCCAGGATCTTGGCGTACCCCATGGGCCCGTCCCCGCCCAGCTGGGTGAACAGGTCCCGGGCGAACGGCAGGAACTCCGCAGGCGCGGTCCCCGCCGTGCGCAGCATCGCCATGGCGTGCATGAAGCTGGTCAGGCTCGACCAGAAGATCAGGAGCTGGGCCTGGTAGTACATCATCGCCAGCGCCCGGTCCGCCCCGACGTAGGTGACCTCGCTCAGCGCCTCCAGCGTCCCGGCGTGCCGGTCGAGGACGTCCTTGGGGCCGCTGTAGAAGGTGTACGCGCCCGGCTGCCCGATCCCCGGCGGCGGCACCATGATGCCCGCCGTGATCAGCGTGCCGCCGCGCTCCTCCACCCACCGGGCCGCTGCGCGCAGTGCCTCCGGGGTGTCGGAGCTGAGGTTGACCACCACCTTCCCGTCCAGCCTGGCGTCGCCGAAGCTGTCGTACATCGCCTGGTAGCTGATCTGGCTGACCACCAGCAGCTCGCCGTCCGCCGCGCTCGCCGCCTGCCTGGCGCCCTGGGCGACCAGCGGTGCCGTCCTGCTCGCCGTACGGTTCCAGACCGTCACCTCGTGCCCGGCGGCCAGGAACGTCTCGGCCATCTTCGAGCCCATCGGGCCCATTCCCACGACTGTCACTTGACTCATGCCCGCCACCCTCGGACACGCCGCTACGGAAATCCTTCGGCCCCGCCACGGGTTGAATACTGACGTGGTGCGATTCGGGGTGCTGGGACCGCTGGAGGTCCGGGCCGAGGACGGCAGGCCCGTCCCGGTGGCCGAGCCCAAAGTACGCGCGCTCCTGGCCGACCTGCTGGCCCACGGGGGCGGGCCGGTCTCGGCGGACCGGCTGATCGACGACCTCTGGGGCGCCGCGACCGGCCGCAACCCGGTCGGCACCCTCCAGGCCCGCGTCTCCCAGCTGCGCCGGGCCCTCGGCGACCCCGGCCTGGTCGTGCACGGCCCCGCCGGCTACCGGCTGGCCGCCCACGACTGCGACGCCGGGCGATTCCGCTCCCTCGTGGAGCGCCGGTCCCCTGATCCCCGCACGCGTGCGGGTGAGCTGGAGCAGGCGCTGGCGCTGTGGCGCGGGCCCGCGTACGCCGACTTCGCCGACGCTGCCTTCGCGCTCCCGGAGGCCGCGCGCCTGGAGGAGACGCGCCTCGCGGCGCTGGAGGAGCAGGCGGAGGTACGCCTGGAGCTGGGCCGGCCCGTGGACCTGGGCGACCTGGTGGCCCGCCACCCGCTGCGCGAACGGCTGGTCGCCGCCCACATGACGGCGCTCTACCGGGGCGGGCGGCAGAGCGAGGCCCTGGCCGCGTACGAGGGCCTGCGCAGGCGGCTGGGGGAGGACCTGGGGCTCGACCCGTCACCGGCGCTGGCCGACCTCCACCAGGCCATCCTGCGCCAGGACCCCGGCCTGACGCCCGCCTCCTCGGTGGCGCCCGCCACCAACCTGCCCGCGCCGCTCACCGGCCTGGTCGGCCGGGAGGGGGAGCTGGCCGAGGTCCGTGCGCTGCTGGCCGCCTCCCGCCTGGTGACGCTCACCGGGCCGGGCGGCGTCGGCAAGACCCGGCTCGCCCTGGCCGCCGCCGCCGACGCGGGGCCCGACTTCCCCGACGGGGTGTGGCTGGCCGAGCTGGCGGGGGCGGCC